>JAHZKV010000133.1 GCA_022600215.1 bacterium | reverse complement strand
TATAATCACAGCGTGATAAGTTTTTTACGAAAAGGCGCAAAAGATAGATTGCTGGTGGTGCATAACTTTTCAGGGGAGCTCTTGAAAAAGTATTTTGTCCCTTGTCCTTTTGTCTCTTCTATTGAGCAACTGCTAAGTAGCGATGAAGAGCATTTTGGAGGGGATGGAGTGACCAATGCAACGATTGAGGTCGAGAGCCGCGGAGTCTATTTGGATGTGCCACGATACGGAACGATAGTTTGTAAGGTGGATATAAGTGATAAAGACGGTAACTTCTAAGGAAGGATATAAGAAACTAGTAAAAGAGATCAAAGCTCATGATAGGCGCTACTATCAAGAATCGGCGCCAACCATTTCTGATTATGAATATGATTTGTTGGTAAAAGAGTTAGAGAGGGTAGAGGCGCTCCATCCTGATTGGGTAGAGAGCAGTTCCCCCACTAAAAGTATTTCCACCGATACCTCGGGACATTTTACCACCGCTAAACACCGCATCCCTATGCTTTCTTTAGCAAATACCTATTCGAAGGAAGAGGTAGAGGCTTTTATTCATCGAATGGAAAAGCTCACGGAGCAAAAAGATATTCCCTTTAATGTAGAGCTTAAAATGGATGGGGTAGCCCTTTCAGTAATCTATGAAGGGGGCAAGTTAGTGCAGGCAGTAACGCGTGGTAATGGCGCGCAGGGCGACGATGTAACGCAAAATGCTGCTGGAATTAAGAACTTGCCACAGATGATCAATAGTAAAGATCGGATGGAGATGCGCGGAGAGGTATATCTACCGCTATCAGAATTTCGCCGCCTAAACAAAGAACGAGAAGAGTCTGGGTTGGAAGTCTATGCCAATCCTAGAAATGCAGCAAGCGGCTCTCTTAAGTTGATCGATGCGGAGGTATCAAAGAAGAGGGGGCTGATGATTATGCTCTATGATCTAGTCAATCCTCCGGCCTCTATTTCCCACCAATCACAAATTGCCCCTTTTTTAAAAAAATCTGGGCTCCCTGTATTTGATAAAGAGTTTACTCATAGCGCTGTTTCTGCAGAAGAAATTTTATCTTTTGCCAGTATCATCGAAAAAAAGAGAAGCTCTCTCCCCTTTGAGATTGATGGTATTGTGGTAAAGGTGGATAACCTTGACGTGCGAGCAGATTTGGGTGCAACGAATAAAAGCCCACGATGGGCAATGGCATATAAATTTGCAGCAGAGCAAGCAGAGACGGTGATAGAGAGTATTTCAGTACAAGTGGGAAGAACAGGTGTCTTGACGCCTGTAGCAAACTTAACACCTGTCCTTTTGTCAGGTAGTACTATTTCCCGAGCAACTCTCCACAATCAAGATGAGATTGATCGTAAAGATATTCGAGAGGGGGATAGAGTAATTATTGAGAAGGGGGGAGATGTCATTCCTAAAGTGGTGAGTGTTATCCAAACTTCGAAGAAGCGAGCACCAAAATGGAAGATGCCCACCTCTTGTCCCCATTGCGCAGGTCCTGTGGAGCATAAAGAGGGAGAGGTGGCAGTGCGCTGCAAGGCTGGGGTAAAATGCACAGGGCAATACTTAGCACGCCTCAAACATTTTGTTTCTAAAGGAGCGATGAACATTGAAAACTTTGGTGTGAAGGTGATTGAGCGCTTTTATTCTTTAGGGCTTTTAGAAACTCTTCCTGATATTTACCGTTTAGAGCAAGAAGATTTAGAAGAGCTGGAAGGTTTTGGCGATCGATCGATTGAAGTGTTGCTGGGGAATATTGAAAAATCAAAAGAGCCAGAGCTTTTCCGTTTTATTTTTGCTCTTGGTATCCCATTTGTAGGGGTGGTTGCTGCTAAAACGATTGCAGAGTATGTAAAAGATATGGATACCTTTTTATCGGTGGAAGAAGAAGAGCTTATCGCACTGGAAGGGATTGGGGAAAAGGTTGCTGGAGCTATTGTAGAGTATCTTGAAGATAGCCATCACTTAGAAGAGATAGAGGATTTACTCGAGCTTGGAATTGCACCAAAGGCTCCTGCAAAAAAACAGTCGGGGCACCTATTTTCTGGTAAGACTTTTGTGATGACAGGAACACTGGATGGATATAGCCGATCTGAGGCAAAAGAGATCATTGAAGGGAGAGGGGGAAAGGTTACCTCTTCGATTAGTAAGATAACAGACTATCTTTTGCTTGGAAAAAATCCAGGATCCAAATATAACAAAGCTATAAAGTTAAAAGTAGAAATTCTTCCAGAAGAGGATTTCAAGGAATTAATTTGAAGCTGTCAAAATATTTGCTCTTTCCTGTATTTCTTATCGTGTTTGTCGACAATTTTGGATATTCCCTAGTTTTTAACTTACTTAGTCCGCTTTTGCTCAAACCAGAGTATGGGATGATGGCAGCGGCTACCTCTGTCCACCTAAAAAATGCGATGCTGGCCCTTACCTTTGGAATCTTTCCACTGGGACAGTTTTTTTCTGCACCTCTTATTGGGGAGTTTGCAGATATTCATGGAAGGAAAAATGCTTTTTATCTATCCCTTTTTGGGATGACGATAGGATTTTTACTCTCTGCTTGGGCTATTGCGGTGCAAAGCATCTGGTTTTTATTTTTCAGCCGCTTGGTGACGGGTATTTTTGCAGGAAATATTAGT
>JAHZKV010000014.1 GCA_022600215.1 bacterium | reverse complement strand
TTATTATTAACCCTATCGATACTTCGTAGCTTATCATTCGGCCACTCTGCCACTCTTCCAAAAATCTTGAGCAAAATTATACAAAAAAGAAAACATTTAGGCAAGCCTATTTTTTAACTTTTAAGTCCAACTGCTTGATTGAAATAATCCCACAAGTCCCATTAAAAAACCTCCCGAATCTCTCCTTCTCACAAAAGTATTTTCAATTTTTTTATAACTAAAAGCCCCCATTGTGGAAGTTACATCCGATCGCCAAGATACTTTTTTTCCTCCCTCTAAATACTGAATCACTACGTTTTCAACATTAGAATTTACTAATTTTATAGACCTACAATTAAACAAACTTCTTTTTTTCGGTACTAAAACAACTAATCTACCCACAGACGTATTTCTAAGCACAATATTCCTCGAAGATGTTTCTATGTGCTCCACACTACAATTTCGAAGGGTAAGCTTTCCATCACCCGTTCTTACCAACTTCGACGCGGTGCAATTTTCCATCCAAAGCTTCTTTGCTTCTACTGTTTGCAAATGCATACAACCAGATATCTTAGCCCAACAAAAGACTTGTAATCTCTCCAAGTTTGGAGAATAACCGAGCGAACAAAAAGATCTTCTTGCATTCACTTCTCTATAATTAAGAGCATCAGATATTGCCCACACAAGTCTTTGCTCTGCTGAAACACCTTTTGCTGCTAGCATTCTACACTCCCTTTCCTATTTGATTACAAAGACCACGAAAAATAAAAATATGCACAGGCCAAAGGGAATACCAATACAATCGCCCTAACACCCCTTTAGGACGAAAAGTTGCCACTTGATGAATTTCCACTTTATTCTCTTCTTCCCTCACTTTCCAAGAAAGCCAGGCCTCCCCTGGAACTTTCATCTCCGCAAAAAGCAATAACTCTCCATTTGCCCGATCACTTTTGATTACGCGCCAAAAATCAAGCGCTTCCCCATTTTGCAACTCTGTAGGACTTCTCCTCCCTCTACGAAGACCCACTCCGCCAAATAACTTATCAATTCTACCACGAATTTTCCATGCCCAGGTCATATAATACCATCCATTTTTTCCCCCAATAGACCAAAGCTTATCTAAGATCTTTTCCTTAGGAGTGGTGTAATACCTTGTTTGCACATTGGTAAGGCACCCATGCTCTGGAGCATGAATATACACATCAAAATGAGGGAGAGAACCAACCTTATTCAATGCATCTTTCCAAGAGGAAAATACATGATTCTGCTCGATCTTATCAAAAGCACGCTCAATGGTTTGAGCGTAATCTAAACACTTGTGTGGCAACACCTTTTCTATCCCTCTTTCTAAGCAAACAGCATCTCCAGCTAAACTATGCACCAATCTTTTTGCCAAATACATATTAGTAGAAGTAATAAAATAGAGCCATAAGGAAGAAAGGTGTGGCGTTAATACAGGCACCGAAAGGATCCATCTTTTCAATCCCCGAATTTTTGCAAAACAATACAGCATCTCCTTATAGGTAAGCACATCAGGACCTCCAATATGATAAATCACGGATTCCTTCACCTCTTTATCTACAATATGCTCAAGGTAATATAGTACATCAGAAATGCCAATAGGTTGACATTTTGAACTTACCCAACGAGGAGCTATCATCACTGGAAGCTTCTCCACTAAATCCCTCATCAACTCAAAAGAGGCGCTTCCTGAACCAATGATAATCCCTGCTTGAAAATTTACCACAGGAATTTTTCCTTCTAGCAGAATTTGCCCTACACGATCCCTTGAACGCATATGCTCCGATTTTGGATTTTCTCCAGATAGGCCACTTAGATAAACTATCTTCTTGGTTTCCAGTTCCTCCATCCGCTCTCGAAAGTAGATCGCAGATTTTTCCTCTAAATCATAAAATTTCTTTTGCTTAGCAGATAAAGAATGCACCAGATAAAAAGCACAATCTATTTCCCCTTCCATAATATTTAAAGAGGCTTTTTGCAGTAAATCACACTCCAGAACTTCTATTTTATCATGCACTTTTTCTTGTACATTGAACCGATCTTTATTTCTAACAAGGGCAATAACATGATAACCCTTCTCCGCAAGTTTATAACAAAGTCTACTGCCTACGTACCCATTTGCTCCAGCTACTAATACTCTCATTTACCCCTCACCCATGGCACAAAAACACTCACCCGCTTTTGGTAGTCCTTGTATTTATCTCCTTTTGTGGAAAGTGCTCTTTTTTCAAGTGGAGGAATTCCTGTTGCATAAAAAAGGGTCCATATCAATAAAAGCGGAGAAATAACACTTACCCATCCCCATGGAATAAAAAGAGCTACTAAAAACAAGCCCAACCAAAAAATCCACTCAAAAAAATAATTCGGATGACGGGAATATCTCCAAAGCCCCCTCTCGCAAACCTCTCCCTTGTTGGAAGGATCACGAATAAACATCTGCAAAGTATAATCTGAATATATCACCCCAACAAGGCCAATTACCATCAACGTCATCCCTATTAGATCAAAACTTGTCCACTCCCCCTTTTGAGAAATAAACCAATTTGGTAAAGTCATCAAAAAAGCAGCAAGTCCCTGCATCAGGAAAAACTTATAATACTTTGATAACAAGTTAGTACCCCACTTTTTGCTCAAGTCGTCATAACGACCATCGCCCTTATCACGAATCAAACGATAGCCAACTAAAAAAGCAAGACGCATTGCCCAAACCATCATCAAAATTAATATCAAATAAGAAGCAAAAAAGTTCTCTCCAAACGCAAAGTATATGATAGAAATCCCACCAATACAAAGTGTCCACGCAAAATCAACAATTGCAGGATTCTTTCCTACCACATATAAAAGCCAAAAAAAACTCATAAATGCAAAACTAAAAAGTGCTGCATAAAAAAAAGATATTGCCATAAGGTCCTTCTATTAATCGAAAATACCCTTACACTTTAAAGTATCGGAAGATCAACTTTCAAGGAAAATTTTTACTTAACTTCAAGATGTTATAGCTTTACGATAACCAAAATCAGCTAAATAAGAAAAAATCTCCTCTTTGGAAGAAAGCCCTTTCTCTAAGACCGCTTCATAAATATGCTTTCCAGAAAATTTTGGAGTACGCCCCGATGGTAAAAGTAACGCTTCTTTCACTTCCAATATAATTCTTCTTGAAGAATCGGTAAGCTTTTGTCGTACCTTTTCTGTCTTTACACGAGTCTCTTCTGAGGCAGCTCTATCCACTACAAATATATCTAACTTCCACCCATCTACTAAAAGACCCACGTAGATACCCTTGGGCATTTTACCTGCATACTTGTCATGTAAATCACGATAAACTTTTATTCTTTGAACAGCAGAATTATCAAGAAGCTGCATTACCAAGTCCTTGGTTACTTCTTCTATCTTTTCAGAATCTACCACGATATTTAGATCAATATCTTTCCAAATCATTAAGTCCATTGCAAAAGAGCCCGCAAACAAAACCTCACCAAAAGAAGAAAAGAGACTTAATAGTCCCTTTCCCTCTAGCAATCTTTTTGCTTGCTCTTGCATGTCTTTCGACAAACTAAGAACATCACTCATTTTCTACCACCAAACTACATTTGACATGGCGGAGAAAAAAAGTTTCTTGCAACCAAAGTTGCATTCTGAGTTGCTCTATTCATAGGAACCTCTCTAGTGATTCCATTATTTTCAACTGGTCTAGAACCTTCAGTGGTTTCTAAAGTAAACCTCGCTCTATTATCAATCATGTTAACCTCCTATCGGTTAGGCGGTAGCAGCATAAACAAAACTTGATTTAATACAAAGAAAAAAGTAATTTTTTTACACTTATTTTTCTTGTACTTGTCTATACACATAAAACCTCCCCAAAAGAAGAAAAGAGACTTAAATAGTCCCTTTTCCTCTAGCAATCTTCTTGCTTGCTCTTGCATGTCTTTCGACAAGCTAAGAATATCGATCAAGTCCTGTCCATCTGTTTTAAATTGTTGGTGGAAGAGATCTTTGTGCAACAAGTGATGACGTCTCCGTAGCTCTATTACTTGGAGCATCTCGAGTAATACCGAGTGGATTTCCACCTGGCACAGGTTTTACATTAATTACCGAAGTAATAACCATTCTATTATCAATCATGTTAGCCTCCTATCGGTTAGGCGGTAGCAGCATAAACAAAACTTGATTTAATGCAAAGAAATTTAAATTTATCTACGGGAATTGTCGTAAGAAGCGTGTATCATTTTCCATAAAGAGACGAATATCATCTATTTCATGCATTAAAAGATACAATCTTTCGATTCCTCCCCCCCATGCATAACCAGAATAGACCTCTGGATCAAGGCCGCCCTGCTTGATGATTTCTGGATGTACCATACCGGCACCGCAAACTTCTAGCCAGCCTGAATGTTTACAAAGTTTACACCCTTTCCCATCGCAGAGTAAACACTTCAGATCTACTTCCATACCAGGTTCTACAAAAGGAAAGTAACTAGGACGCATACGAATTTCCACCTCTTTCCCAAAAAGTAAACGGTAAAATTCCTTTTGTGTGGAAATCAAATCTGCAAATGTTACCCCTTTATCTACATACATCACATCGCACTGATGAAAAATCACATGGGATCTAGAAGAAATAGTCTCATTACGAAAACATTTTCCTGGGCAAACCATACGAATGGGTGGATCATACATTTCAAATACATGCTGCTGAAAAGAGGTTGTATGGGAGCGAAGCAAAGTGCTTTTATCTAAATAGTAAGTATCCTGCATATCTCTTGCAGGGTGATCTTCTGGATAGTTTAAGCCGCCATAATTATAATAATCACTCTCAACTTCCGGCGTCAAAAAGACAGAAAAACCCATTCCTTTTAACACATCCACTACTTTATCTAGCATTTGAGAAATGGGATGCACAGATCCTTTGTAACCCTTTTTTCCTGGAAGCGAGATATCGACTATCTCAGAAGCTAATTTTTCTTTCAGCTCCACATCTTTTAAAAAAGAAAAGCGATCCTCAATTTTACCTGCAAACTCTCCCTTTACATCATTAATAAGTTTACCAAATAATGGACGCTCTTCCTTTGTGCAGTCTTTTAAAGACTTCATTAGATCTTGTACAGGACCTTTTTTTCCCAAATATCTCACTTTCATCTCGTCAATATCTTTTACCGATACCGCCGCCTTCATTTCTTTTTCAAAAGTGCTTTTTAAATCTGATATTTGGTCTTCCACTAAAAATCCCTTTGGTATGTGGAGAGTTACCTCCACATCTCATATTATACTAATGCTGCTTTTGCTGCAGTAACAACTGCTTCAAATGCCTTTTCATCTTCTACTGCAAGCTTTGCTAAGCTCTTTCTATCAATCTCAATGTTTGCTTTATTCAAACCATCAATCAACTTACTGTAGGACATTCCATGACATCTTGCTGCCGCATTAATTCTTTGGATCCAAAGAGCTCTAAATTGTCTCTTTTTTTCCTTTCTACCAACAAAGGCATTTGCCCATGCTTTCATCAATACGTTTTTTGCATTACGAATATGATTTTTTCTATCACCGAAAAAACCTTTTGCCTGCTTCAACAAACGCTTTTTTCTTCTTTTTCTTGCAACGCTATTTGTTACTCTTACCATTGTTCTTGCCTCTCCTTATAATCCGTTCATCATGCGCTTGAATTTTTTCACAAAACTCTTTGCTACAAGCACAGGCCCTTCTAATTTTCTTTTTCTTTTTGAAGACATCTTAGTCATAATGTGCCTTCTTCCTTGTTGAGTTCTTAAAATCTTTCCACTTCCTGTGATTTTAAATCTCTTTTTTAGTGATTTGTTCGACTTTGCTTTTACTTTTGTCACTTTGTTTCTCCTCTTTAGGACTACGCCTCATTCTGCTTTTGTTTCTTTTTATCTTTCATTCCAGGGATCATTAACATGGTTAACATTCTCCCCATCATTTTAGAAGAACTATCAGGCGTAGCCACATCTTGTAATTCTTCAATAATAGTATTCATTACCTTACGGCCATTTTCCACAAACACAATTTCTCTTCCGCGGAACATGCAGGTAAATTTTACCTTAAATCCTTTTTCTAAAAATCCTTTAGCTCTTTTTACCTTCACTTGCAAATCATGGGTGTCAATATTTGGTTTGAATTTTACCTCTTTAACTTTCCCCTGCACAGCACCTTTCTTTTGGTCCTTATCGCGCTTAGTTTGCTGGTAACAAAATTTTCCATAATCAATAATTTTACATACGGGCGGGTCTGCTTTTGGAGAAATTTCTACTAAATCTAATCCTTGCTCTTCTGCCTTTTTGACTGCTTCAGAAGTGAGGTAAATGCCAAGCTGCTTTCCCTCTTCTGAAATCACTCTTACTCTAGGAGATTTAATATCGCGATTTGTCTTCAAAATCTATTTTCCCATATCTTATGTTTCAAATGAGAGTATTATATAAAAGAGCTCTATTTTATTCTACAAGTTTCTTTTCTAGGTCAAGAGCAAACAGACACTGCAAATTGATGGTTATACTAAAATATTTACCACTACCTTCAAACTCTGCAACACACCAAGGTATTCCTAAAAAGTCATACGATAAAAACTCCTCCCCATTCCAAGAGCCTAATAACTTAAGATCCTCCATTAAAAGGGTGAAACTTTTTTTCAAATCCTTCTTTGTGAAACTCCAAGCAGAAAACACTCGATGCTGCTCCAATTCTTTCAGACCATAAGAAATTTCTCCAAAATTCCCCGCAACTTTTTCCACTAAGTAGAAATCAGAGGAGGAAGAAATCTCTTGAAAATCTTCTATATCGCCATCAAAAAAGACTTTTTCACCAAAATTTTTTGCAATCTGGTCCACAAAATCCTGAAATTTTGCCTCTCCCTTTCCAGAAAAAAATTGCACGCCATCTTCTACCCAAAAAAGATCTTTCTTTTTACCGATGACTTGGTGATCCTCTTTTGAAGCAAGACCTTCCCATTTCTTCCGATCCGCCATAGAAAAAAAGAACATCGCTTCCAATCGATAATGATGCACCTTCTTTTTCATCCACTTCTTGGCGCCAAATTCAAACATATCAAGCTTTACTTCCCCGAAAGAGGCTCCTTGATCTAAATCCCCACGTAAAGGAGCATGGTATGGATCCATACAAAACATCTCTGCAAACATCTCTTCCCTATCCACTAGATCGGTCAAAAAGATTTGCTTATGGTACTTCAAAAGATCGCAAGCATTTTTCGAAACCATCTCCCGAATATCACCCTCTTCTTTTGCCTCTATTTTTTGCAAAAAACGCGCTTTTAACATCTTTAGCTCTTCTATAGAAAGTTCTCTAGAAAAAGAAAAATCCACCATAGCTCGATCTGGATATACCTCCATATCAAGGAGTTGCAGTTTAGGGAATAGCTCTACCATAGAAGCTCCAAGAAGGTGCATTCCATAGTTTAGTTGAGAAGGTGTGGGTAAAATCATTGGGATATAGCTGATTCGAACAGCTGACCTCCACGATGTCAACGTGGCGCTCTAACCGGGCTGAGCTAATACCCCTCCAAACAATAGCTAAAATATTAGTCAAAACTCCCTTTTAAAACAAGAAGATATACCAAGCAAACCATAAACCATTGACTACAAGCGTGTTATAATTTATATACAATTAAATTTTTAATTATGCTATAATTATACCTTAATTAAGGAGATCTATATGCAAACACACTCGCCTACCTTACAGAGACTTCTAAGTGCTGGATACACTAAAGAACAAGTTTTGAGCCTTATTCACACCAGGCTTGCAGCAACCTCCCCTACACACAAAATATGGAAAGAAGAGAGCACAAGCAACGTAAAAATCCACCCTTTTCTAAGATGTGAGGTTTTTCGCATTATTTTCTCTTTTTTTAAAAATCTATTCTCCAAAAAACCAAAACAGCTAAGCGTAGCCACTACATCGCCACCTGCTAAACCTGCTTCTACCGTAAAAAAAGCTTCTTCTGTTGCTAGTTCAACAAGAAAACTTCCTCCACCGGCACGCCCTAGCAGACACCTTCCCTCTACCGCCCCTTCTCGCACTCACACAAGAAGAGCAAGAGCTCCTGTAACCGAAAGCCTCTCCCCTCTACGTAGCTCCCCTACCCAAGGATTGCCAAACTTTACTGGCCCGCTTGTAAATGTATGTTACTCTAATGCTGCCGTTCAAATGATTGCAAATATACCTGGATTAGAAGCAGCTATTCGAAGCTCAAATATGCAGGGAAAAAGCATCCACGTGAAAAGTCTAAAAGCAAGTTTAACTTTCCTTATAGAAACCATGCAAAACCCCACTTCTGAAGCAAGAGTATTAGATACTGCTGCACGTACCTTTTGGAGAGCTTTCCAAACCTGCCTAATCAGCCACCCTATAGGTCACTTAACCCCAGGAGTTGGAAGACTAAACGATTCTGGGGAATTTTTAGCCTATTTAGGGGAGATGTTCGACATCCCAGCCCTTTCTAGTAGAACATATGATTTATCCTTAGCTTTTAGAGAAGCGCAACAAAGTGCTATCGCTACCGCCGACGCAGCCGCAGGCGATGTAGTTGTTGCAAATATTGATCAAAGGACAGGCGTCAGACCAAGAGAGTATATCACTTTTGGGGCACATACCTACGAACTTTGTGGGATTATTAACTTTCGCAGCAGCCATTACACCGGATGCACAAGATCCCGCAATGGAACATGGAACAACTACAATGACAGGAGAGTAGACACCAATCGTAAAGAGCAATATAGCCCACGAGTAGTGATCTACCAAAGAATACAGGGCTAGCTATTAAAGGAAGATTACGATAATCTAACTTCGTGAAAACGATGGAAATAGCCCACGCCCTTTGGAAAAAACACCTCTTAAACTTGCAAAAAAGCGAGCTCACTCTTGTGGATGCGACTTGTGGAAATGGACACGATTCCCTCTTTCTAGCAAGCTTTGGTGGATCACTTCACTGCATTGACATCCAAGAACAGGCCATTGTGAGGACCAAAGAGCAGCTCGCAGCTTTTGAGCATGCCTCTTATCACCTAACCTCTCATGAAGATTTATCTTTCCTACCAGGAGATATTGATCTTATTGTCTACAACCTTGGCTATCTTCCAGGCAGTGATAAAAAAGTGATTACCACCCAAGAGAGCACCCTTAAAAGCCTTACCCACGCAGTGGAAAAACTCGCTCCAAATGGCATGATCTCTATCATGATTTATACCGGTCATGAGGGTGGAGAGGAAGAGAAGAAGTGTATAATAAATTTTTTAAATTCCGCGAAATACCTATCTTATTTCCATATTACTGCTCCAAAAAGGCAAAATTGCCCTGAAACCCTCCTTATTACTAGACAAAAAGCTAAAAAATATTTATAATTTCTTTAAAGATAAGAGTTAGGTAATATTATGGTAGTTGCAAGCGCCAAACCAAGACCCGTGACAACCTCCCCTCCATTTTCTGCGACAGACGGAAAGTTCCCTCCTGGAAAGGATCTCACACGCGCAAAAACCACTGAAGTTGCAAAAGATGCTATTGCCCCATTGACAGCAGAAAAAACACCCGCCTCTTTTCGAGATCAACTTTGGATCGTTATCGCAAACCCTTCTGATGCCACTGAACTAGAAAATACTTTGTTAAAGATCACTTTTATTCGATACGTCGTATTTGCCATCGGAAGACCTTTAATGATGGTGGAGCAATATGTAGTAGATATTTTCTATCTGGAGCGAACCGTTGCTTTGATAAGCGCTGAACCGATTCCAATTTTGGAGGACCCGAGCAAGGCTCGCGGACTTCCAAATTTTATGCTTGGAATGAGCAATGTATGCTTTATGAATACAGCTCTTCAATCTCTTGCAAGAACAGGTGTGTTGAATGAACATTTACATGCAGCATTAAGCAACCGTGCAACAAAAAATAAAGAGCTTGCAAAAGCACTTTACAACATCTTATATACGCTAAATAAAGAGGATGCCACTGCGCGAGAAGTAGGTAGACACTCTAGTGCATTTTACAGACAGTTAAACAGATCAGAAGCATGGAGACGTATTGACCATGTTGGAGCAGGAGCGCAACAAGCCTACTCCGAACTTTTTGCGATCATTGTAACGGAGATCTCCCCTTTTAACCCAGAAACCGACTATATAGTTCCTACTCCTGTTTATTGTTCTGCTACTATACCAAGATTTATCTCTACCAAACAAGCAGATGGAAGCTGGGATGTAAGAGAAGTGGCTGTAGACGATAGAGCCATCGGAGTAAAAGTTACTATCTGCGAGCACACTCCAACTATATCTGCATGCATTGCAAATTTTTCTACCGCAGAACCTCATACAAATTACTGGAACGAAGAGCGCTCAGAGTTTAGAGGGGTAGATAGAAAAGATACCTTCTTATTTCACGCTAAAAGAGCAGGCCTCTCTTCTGTGAATATTGAAAAAATTCAAATAGCAAGGGAATGGCAATTTTCTGCATCTGAAACAGAAAGCGGAACATACTATGGAAATCGACTTCTTCAATTTTTCAGAAGACCATACGCAGATCTTGAAAGGGAGTATTGTAAAAGTCTTTCTCCTGGAAATATTCAGGAATTCACCACCCACGCAGAACTTCGATTCAATCCAGAAAGCGACGTTGTAACTTTTGAAATCCAAAACCCACAAGCAGAATTTGCTGTCGAAGAAGTTATCACTCTTGACGTAGATGGTGAACCTGTAGAATTTCAACTATGCGGCACAGCAAATAGATCTTCTGGAGCGGGCGCTTCCTCCCGAAATGGAGGGCACTGGACAAGCTCTGCGAAAGTAGGAGATCAGTGGATCGAATTCAATGATAGTAAAGTCACTGAAAGGGAAGGACCTAAAACCACTTTTATCAAAGCAGTTTTCTATAAAAGAGTAGAAGCGTAAGCCCTATTCGCAGCTCATAACCCTCTGAGCGCCAGTTTGATAGACCAATCCTTTGACCTTGATTTTTAATAGTAATTATGTTATAATTATATATTACCTTTATCAAGGGCTGATAGAACACAAGATACCCCCTCTACCGCCTAAGATTTATATAGATAGAAAAGAGCTTTTAATGCTAAACAAGGGAAAAAGGTTGTGGAGAAAAACGTGCAGATAAAATTTCCAATATTCAATGGAGAAGAAGATCTCGATATCATCCAAAGTTCTCTCGATTGTAGAATTTTTGTTCCAAAAGATACCCTCCAAAAGTTCCTATTCCAACTACGAAAAATTGATCTCAGTCTCACTGAAAATCATGAGGGAAAATTACAAGAAGTGCTCACAAAAAAAAGAGAACTCATTGAAAGCCTTAATGGACGCTGCCTCGCCCTAAAAGAAAGAAACAGTGTCATCTCCTTTGCAGAAGAAGCAGAGCATATTGCAAATAGCAGCCCCATCCTCACCGATGCAGAAATCGAAAGTCTCTCCAGCAGTCTCCTTACACGTATCGATACCTTCATCGCAGACCACAAACCTACCAAAAATAATATGAAGTTTTTACGCTTTGCAAAAAAACTCCTCCAAAAAGCTAAAAAGCACGAGCCCGTACTTACCCCATCAACAAACAAAGGAAAGACCATCGCCTTCCACGAAGATAGCCCACAAGAAATTTCCCTCGATGACTTCGCCCTAGCAGAAGGGCTATACGAAATAGCAGCTATCCTCTTCCAAGGAAATGTAAAAGAATTCAAAGAAACTCTCTCCAAAAACTTCTCCTTCTCCTCCCAAAAAGAGCTCACCTTCCACATACACAACTGCAACGGAAACCTCTCCCAACTAGACACCAAAGAGGCACAAGAGCGCGTAATACAAGGAATACTGGGCTACGCACACACGATCACTGACTACTTCGCCGGTGAAACCCCCTATCCAAGCAAAGAAGAAATCAAAAGCACCTTCACTTGCCAAATCATTTAAACGACGCGGGGCTCTGCCCCACACCCCGCTCAAGGATCATGATCCTTAAGAAACCTTTGGTTCATTTTTTTGTTTGATCAAAAAAATAAAAGAAGGATTTGGGGTGAAACTCCAATCAGAAAGAAAAGGAGACATTATAAGAGACGCCGAATAGGTTGAGCTCTTCTGGATAGGAAACAGCAACAACCCGTCTTTTATACTCAAAGGCCAACTCTCCCCAAACATCAAATTTGTAGGTATAGCCAAGCTTAACATCCATTGAATTGTGCTGGATACTGCCCCATCCATAGTGTTTATTGATATTTACCTGTGTAGTAGTTCCAAAGCCATAATAGCCATCCACACCCACAATCAACCAGTTGTTCTCATAAAAAACTGCTTCCCCAGCAATATCTACATATATCCAAGGCATCCCTTGCGCTGCTACCCCAATATCAAAAAGCCCAAATACGCGCCCTTCAATATTTCCATTTTTATCAAATTCTTTCCCTATGGACATAAGAAAGTCAAAGTTATAAGCCCCACCATAAGGCACTGCGACATCGCGTACTCGATCATCTAATACATAACGAAAAGAAGCTCCTATTAAAAACGCAACAGGATCTCCCGTCAGGTCATTAAACAACTGATACTTTATGCAAGGTGCAATAGACTCAAAACCAAAATTCACTTTTCTTGTTTCATTAAAATTTAGATCTAACTCTACAAAAAGCTGTGGAGTGAACGACCCATTCACATTGAAATTAAGTTGATTAATATGGGAATGATAAGAAGAAGGATTTACCGCATTATCCACATCAGGAAACCAAGAAAAAGAATAACTTGCCCCAGCATTTAATTCAAAAAGTGGAGGTATCCACGGATCGCTTTTAATTGCATGAAGCGAGCTACATGCAAGTGCCAATAATAATTTATGTGTTAGCCCTTTCATCCTTTTATACCTCTTGTGTTTGCTCTGCTAAAAACTTCTCTGCATCAAGCGCTGCCATGCAACCCATCCCTGCAGAAGTGATAGCTTGTCGATACCGTTTATCTGCAACATCTCCAGCGGCAAACAATCCCTCTATAGAAGTTTTACTTGTATAACCTTCCACTAAAAGATAACCACTTTCATCACGCGCAATTTCTCCCTCTAAAAAGTCAGAGTTTGGTGTATGACCAATGGCGAAAAACAGACCAGAAACTTCTAATTCTTTAGAGCTCCCGTCATTCCCTTTAAGAAAAGCCTTCGTTAAAAACTGCTCTCCTTCCACCTTTTCTAATTGATAGTTATAGTGCACCTCAATTTTTTCATGATTCATCACACGCTCTGCCATAATTTTTGAAGCGCGAAATACATCTCTTCTTAAGGCTATATGAACCTTTGATCCAAACTTGGTAAGGTAAAGAGCCTCTTCACAAGCAGTATCTCCTCCTCCAATTACCAAAAGATCTTTATCGCGAAAAAGAGGCAATGCTCCATCACATACCGCGCATGCAGAGATCCCTTTATTCCAATACTCTTCTGTCCCAGGAACCTCTAATCTTTTTGCATAGGCGCCTGTTGCCACAATCACCGTCTCAGCAGCCACATTTCCTTTTTTTGTCTCAACGACAAACGGCCGCTTACTCGTATCAATACGGGTAACATCGGTCTCAAGCACTTCTGTGCCAAAACGCCTTGCTTGTTTTTCCAAAATCTCCATGAGCTCTGGGCCAGAGACACCATCGACAAAACCAGGATAATTCTCCACTTCTGTGGTAGTCATCAGCTGACCACCCCGCACGCCGCCTTTCATAAAGCCGGCTACTACCAATGGATTCAAATTTGCCCTTGACGCATAGATGGCTGCTGTCCAAGCCGCCGGTCCTGATCCTACTATTAAAACATCTGCCTTATCTTTCAAAATATTTCTCCAACTGTTGTAACGGATATTTTTAGCGATTTTGCCCTAAAAATCAAGTTTAAAAATAACTCCCTTAACAGTATAATTATTGTGATGCACGTAACGAGGCTAAGCTAAATGGATAGATCCATACGTTTTGAAAATGTTTCCAAGAGTAAAAATGGTCATCTAATTATCAAAAATTTGACCATGACCATCCCTGGAAGGCTTTTTTTTGCCCTTCTTGGTCCTTCAGGATGTGGAAAAACTACTCTGCTACGACTTATCTGTGGTTTAGAGAGCGTTGACTCTGGTAAAATATTTTTAGGAAATAAAGAAATTACTCACATGCCGATTCATAAACGGCCCATCAACATGGTATTTCAAAATTATGCTTTATTCCCTCACCTTTCCGTTTTTGACAATATTGGATATAGCTTAAGCATCAAAGGAGTTCCAAAAGGGGAAATTCAAGAAAAAGTTATTAGGCTAGCAAAGGCTTTTGATCTTGAGCAACAACTCCATAAAAAGCCCTCCTCCCTGTCTGGAGGGCAGCAGCAAAGAGTCTCTATTGCCCGCGCTATCATTGAAGGTCCCGATGTACTCTTACTCGACGAACCTCTAGCAGCACTTGACTTCAAGCTACGAGAGAAATTGCTTATTGAATTAATTGACCTGCAAGATGATTTAGAAATGACTTTTATCTATGTTACCCACGACCAAGAAGAGGCTCTCACCGTTGCCGATAAAATGGCTATCTTAGACAAAGAAGGGAAACTCGCTCAGATGGGCACTCCAAAAGAGATCTATGAATTTCCCGATACGCGATTTGTAGCCGAATTTGTGGGAAACACCAATATTTTAGAAGGAACAGTAGACAAACAAGAAAATAACACCTTGCTTTCCACATCCCTTGGAACATTTTCTTTAGATGAAAAGAAGATTGGACCTTGGGCAAAGGTTGGAAAAAACGCACTCCTCACCATCCGCCCAGAAAAAATTCTCATCACCAAAATCCAAAACAGCACATTTTCCAATTTTTTAGAAGGAACAGTAGTCTCTATTATCTATACAGGACGCTCCACTTTCTACGAAGTCTTGGTTGGAAAAACGAAGATAAAAGTCTTTGAGCAAAATGATGAGCATGTAGAAAAAGAAGAGATTGATTACGATGACACCGTCTACCTCTACTGGCAAAAGGAAAATACTGTAGCACTCGAGGGCGTATGATTAGAGCTATACTTTTAAAATATCGTACAAAATTAGCACTTCCATCTTTTCCAAAAGCTCCATCGATCCTTAAAGAGCTTCTCCATACCATCTCCTCTATCTCCCTTCTTTGGCAAATACTCTTTTTCTACCTCCCCCTCTCCCTACTCCTTTTCACCAGCTTTATCTCTTTAAACGCGGCTGGAAATTTTACAGGGCTTACCCTCTCTCACTTCTCCCCCATCTGTAACGCTACCTATTTCAAGATTATCTTCAACTCCCTCTCCCTTTCTTTGATGACAGCTATTATTTGTCTACTCATTGCCTTTCCTCTTTGTTATTTCCTTGTCTTCCGTACAAAAAAATGGAAATACATATTAGTATTTTTCCTTATCATCCCTTTTTGGACAAACTTCCTACTCCACATCTATTCATGGTTCTTCCTTCTCGAAAAAAATGGATTGATCAACACCCTCCTTCTAAACCTTGGTCTAATAAGCTCCCCACTCCACCTCCTTAACACCCCCATCTCTACCCTATTCCTCATGGTGTATTACTACTTGCCATTTATGGCTCTTCCTATCTTTGCTTCCCTAGAAAGATTCGATATCACCCTTTTTGAAGCCTCCACCTCCCTTGGAGCCTCCAGATTGAAGACCTTTACAAAGATTGTCTTCCCTCTACTCCAAAAGGCTATTATGAACGGCTTTTTTCTGGTATTCATCCCAGCATTTGGAGAATTTTTAATCCCAGAATTCATTGGTGGAGATAAAACTTACTATGTGGGAAATGTGATCTCCCTTCACTTACTAGGAGAAACCACCTCTGTAATTGGTCTTGCTTTTACTACCCTTTCCCTTCTTTGCCTTTTCCTTGCCTCATATATGATCTTTGTCACCTTCAAAACCATTTTTCGTAAAATGCAAGGAGGGCTTTATGCTTCGTAATAAATCTGCTCCAGCAGCCAAAACAATACTCTCCTTATTCTATTTCATCTTATACCTACCACTTATGATCCTTGTGATCTATTCTTTTAGCTCTACTCCACTCCCCTCTTCCTTTTCTGGCTTTACCTTTGATTGGTATAAAAAACTGTTTCACGACAGAGAGATCCTTGAATCCTTCTTAAACTCCTTTATCGTAGCAACCTCTACAACTGCTCTTTGTATCTTTTTTTCCCTCCTCCTTATCTACTACAAAACGATCGGCGGACGAATTAAAAAGATTATCCCTCTATTTTATGGGAATTTGATGATCCCTGACACCGTTTTAGCTATTGCCTTAGTAAGCTTTTTTGCCTTCTTGAAAATCCCTCTTGGTATGATCACTATCATCATAGCGCACTCTATTGTAGGACTTGGTCTCTCTATCCCTCTCATGTACCTTCGCTATAAAGATCTCTCTCCTTCCTTGCTTGAAGCCTCTGCAACACTTGGGGCTTCTTCTTGGACCACCTTTAAAAGAATTGTCCTGCCTTTTATGCTTCCTACCCTTCTTGGAACAGGGCTTATGATTTTCATCCTCTCCTTTGATGATTTTATCCTTACCTATTTTTGTGCGGGAGCTACCAATACCTTGTCCTTATTTTTGGTCTCCTCCTTACGCCTTGGGATATCCCCTGAGGTCAACGCTCTTACCACTGCTGTGATGCTTTTTACCTCCCTCCTTGTAATGCTTTTATTTTTACTTCGAAGAAAAGAGGAGATGGAAACATGAAAGTAATCCGTGGCTTCTTTATCCTTTGTACTTTTCTCTTTTTAGTAAGCATCATCCAATGG
>JAHZKV010000132.1 GCA_022600215.1 bacterium | reverse complement strand
GGTATGATAGACTCTATGAAAATTCGTACTCGTATTGCTCCTTCGCCAACAGGACACCCACACGTTGGGACACTTTACATGGCACTTTTCAATTTAATTTTTGCTCGCGCAAAGGGCGGGGATTTTATTCTTCGTATCGAAGATACCGACCAAAAGCGCTCCAAAGCAGAATATGAGGAAAGTATTTATGATTCTCTTAAATGGATTGGGCTCCAGTGGGACGAAGGGCCCGATGTGGGCGGTAATTATGGTCCCTATCGTCAGTCAGAAAGAAGCGATATCTACCAAAAGTATTGCGATCAGCTTCTTGCCGAAGGAAAAGCGTATAAATGTTTTACTACTGCAGAAGAGCTGGCAGAAATGCGTATTATCGCAAAAAAAACCGGGAATAAAATTGGATATGACAGACGTCACCGCAATTTAACCCCAGATGAAATTGCCGCTTTTGAAAAAGAAGGGCGCTCCTTTGTAGTAAGACTAAAAGTCCCCCTCACCGGAGAAGTAACATTTACCGATGCTATCAAAGGAACTATCTCTGTTCCTTGCGCCGATATCGATGATCAAGTTCTGATGAAATCCGATGGTCTTCCAACTTATCACATGGCAAACGTCATTGATGACCACTTAATGGAAATCTCTCACGTAATTCGCGGTGATGAATGGGTAAGCTCCACTCCAAAGCATATTTTGATCAATGAAGCGCTAGGATTTACTGCCCCAACTTTTTTACATATGCCGCTTTTACTTGGCACCGATGGAAAAAAACTTTCAAAAAGAAAAAATCCAACATCTGCATTTTACTACCGCGATTCTGGTTACTTACCTGAGGCTTTCATCAACTTTTTAAGTTTGATGGGATATAGCATGGAAGGCGAGCTGGAAATCTACCCGCTAGAAGAAATTATCAAAAATTTTGATGAAAAAAGAATTGGAACTAGCGGCGCTGTATTTGATGTAAAAAAACTCGACTGGATCAATCAACAATACATGATCGCCTCTATTGAAGAAAAAGATCTTTGGACAAGAATCAAGGAATGGGGATTCAACGATGCATTTATGCACAAACTCATGCCGCTTGTGCATACCCGTATGAAAACTTTCGGCGACTTCATCGATCTTTGCGGGTTTTTCTTTGTAAATGATCTGCATCTAAAAGAAGAACTCCTTACACCAAGAAAAGTGACTGCGCAAGGGGCAAGCTATGTACTGCAAGCATTTTTATGGAGCCTAGAAAAAGATGGTTGGGATAAAGAGTCTGTCGAAGTAAATGCAAAAAAATTGAGTGAAACTTTTGGAATTCACTTTAAAAAAGAAGTAATCCCAATGCTATTTGCTACTTTCATGGGAAAACATACTGGCCCCCCACTATTTGATTCCATAGTTCTGCTTGGTGAGCACAGAGCTCGTGCAAGAATACTAGAAGCTATCAAACTTCTTGGCGGAATTTCAAACAAAAAGATGCCACTTGTCCAAAAAGCTTTTGAACAAGGCGATGGAAAGGAATTGTTCGCTACCACATGAAAAGCACCAGTAAATACAGCATAAAAAATCCTTTCTCCGCAAAGATAACAAAGATCGCTCCTCTAAATAAAGAGGGCTCTTCGAAATCTAACCACCATGTAGAGTTCTCCTTGGAGGGATCAGAAATAGAATATGAAGTGGGATGCTCTTTTGGATTGCTGCCCAATAACTGCAAAGAAGAGGTAGAAAGAATACTCTTACTCCTTCCTGTTAGTAAAGACACTTTGGTAAAACCAAAAAAAGTTGGTACTGATACCACCGTCGAAGCTTTTTTTCTCGAGCATGTCAACTTGCACCGCGTTACTAAAAAAATGGTGAACGCCCTTTTACCTTTTCAAACAGATGATCGCTTAAAAGAATTGCTAGAAGGAGAATGGAAAGAATACACCGAAAAACACGACCTCGTAGAATTTTTAGAAAATTTTTATAAAAGTGATCTATCTATTCACAGTTTGGTAGACCTGATGTCACCAATGCTACCAAGATTTTACTCGGTCGCATCCTCCCAAAATGTAGTGGGAGATCATTTACACCTACTCGTAGCTGATTTTTGCTACACAAAAGGGGTGAAGAAACATAAAAGTATCACTACCAAACACCTTCTAGATAAAAAAACGATAAGACTTTTTCACCAACCCAACCCATCCTTCCAACCACCAAAAGAAGATACACCAGTTATTATGATTGGTCCCGGAACAGGGCTTGCCGCTTTCCGAGGGTTTTTACAAGAAAGAATCATTCACCACGGCTGCAAAAATAATTTGCTCTTTACCGGTGATCGAAATAAAGAATTTGATTTTTACTATGAAGAGGAATTAACAAACTTCGCTGCCGAAGGGAAACTAGAACTTTTCACCGCCTTTTCTCGTGATGGAGCTGAAAAAGTATACGTGCAGAATAGAATTTTTGAACAACGAGCCAAAATTTTTGACCTTCTCGAAAATCAAAATGGACAAGTCTTCATCTCAGGTGATGCACACAAAATGGCCAAAGACGTGGTCGCTACTTTTGAAAAAATCTTCGAAGAATTCTTGCACATCTCACATCAAGAAGCACACGCCCATGTAAAAGCGCTCATCAAGCAAAAACGCTTCCATCTAGATGTTTATTAATTAAATAATTGCAAGAAACTTAACAACTCAAGACAAGTGGTCCTGTGTGGCTTGCAACGATCGTATTTTCGTAGCGGATACCCCATTTTCCTTCGAAATAAAGACCTGGCTCAATTGTAAAAACCATATTTTTTTCAATAATAATATCTTTTACCAAGTGAGAAAGACGCGGCCATTCATGAATATCAAGGCCCAAGCCATGACCTAAAGAGTGGCGCACCTGTTTTGCAACCTTTTTTTCGATCGCATATTCTTGCACTATTTCATCAAGAGAAGAAAATACTTCACCGATCAGCGCTCTTTCAAATGCTCTGTCGTAGGACTCTTTTACCAAATCAAAGTGCTGCTTCCAAAGTGCATAATCTTCTGGATTTTTTTCTTTCTCGAAAAAGGTACACCTTGTCATGTCACTTGTATAACTATCCACCGTCACTCCGCAATCAAGTAGGACAGGCATCCCCTTTTCTAGTTTTTTATAGCCAGTGTGGTGGTGGGGGTGGGCACTATTTTCTCCAAAAGCAACGATCGTTTCAAACGATAAGCATTCCCCGCCCTTAGTCCGGACATATTTTTCATATTCCCATGCTACTTCTTTTTCTGTGATCCCCTCTTTTAATTTACTAAAAGCATGTTTGTGACCTGCGAAATTCAGTGCACCTGCAATCGTCATCTTACGCACTTCATTGTCATCTTTAACGGCACGTGTTTTATCCATAAGAGAAGAGGAGATAAATTTTGCTTTGGGCAGCATTTCTTTCAACTGCTTATAGCGATCCATTGTAACCGTTTTTCCATCCATCAAAACAGTATGGGGGGCGCGTTTTTTTAAGAAAGTTTCGAGAGCATCCTTTTCTGCTAGTCGTACTTCTATTCCATCGATGCTCTTGCATGCATCAATATATCTAGCGTCTACAAAAAACACCGCAAGGTTAGGAAATACCAGCAAAGTTCCGGCAGAGACTTTTTTTCCAATCAAATAGTAAATGTCTGTTGGATGATCTGTGTAAAACATCCCTTCGGTAATATCTAACTTTGGTATTCTGTACATAATTTTCTTAAATCCTTCTTTGTAACTACCCTTCCAGGACTAATACTAAAAGAGTGCTCTATCAAATAAATTGCCTCTTCTTTTGTATACCTTTTTTTGCGGTATACGCGAAAGAGAATTTTTTGTTGCACATCATCTATTTTCTCCCCTCGCTCAAAAAGTGTAATCGCATACAAGAAGGTATCCCTATCCACACCCTCCACTTCTGGCATAGACAAAAGTTCTACGGACACCGTTTTTATTTCGAACTCAAATCCCAAGAAAAAAAACATCTCTTTGCACTCTTTACACACACCAATTTCTTCTTGTGTCAAAAATATTTCTTCGGAGTCTAGGAGTTTTTGCGGTAAAAAAGTTTGCTCCCCGCGCTGCTCTTTTTCTAGAAGGGATAGGTCAATCAAAATACATTCTTTATCTTCTACCTCGGGAAATTTTTTATGAGGTGCCTCTACCTCTAACAAACATAGTTCATCCCAAAGCATTTTAACTACAAGGTGTCCTTGCTCTTCAAAATGTGGCTGCACAAAACTCCCTCGTGGAAGAGAAGACAATTCCTCTATATCTTTTTTCTCTACATAGTTAAATTCTTTAAATGCCGCGGTAGTAGGATAGCTTTGCACCTGCGGCAAAATTGGTCGCTCCACCTCAAATGATCCAGTAAGTGCAGAAGCAATTGCTTCGCGCACCATCGCAAATACGCGCTCTTCTTCTTGAAAACGAATTTCTTTTTTTTGCGGATGGACATTCACATCAATTTTTGCAGGATCAAAAGTCATATCCAAGAAAAACAAAGGATAATCACCTTTTCCCATTGCTGTGCCAAAACCCGCAAGCACTGCATTACTTACCAACAAAGAATAAACATTTCGTTTATTCACCACTAAATATTGCCCAAGCCTATTACTGCGAGATTTTTCTGCTCCCGCAATCATCCCTTTGATAGAAAGGCCATCACCCTCGTAGTCAATTGCAATTTTTGGGGTGAAAAAATCTTTTCCCAAAACCTCTTCCACTCTTTTCTTGCCACACTTATCTACATGAAAGACTTCTTTCCCATCTACCACCAAAGAAAAGGTGCAATCTCGGTGACAAAGAGAGAGTTTGGTGATACATTTTACAATCTCGGTAGTAGAAGGACCGCGAGCTTTTTGGAATTTTTTTCTTGCGGGAGTGTTATAAAAAAGGGAAGAGACGGTGATGGTTGTTCCTTTTCCCCTTGCTGCCTCGCGCACCTCTGAATTTTTCCCTCCATCGCACTCTAACAATGTTGCAACGCCGCCAGTAGAACTTAAAATAGAAAATTTAGATACCGAAGAAATAGCAGCAAGCGCCTCGCCACGAAACCCCATCGAATTAAGCTTTAACAAATCATCGAGCGTAGAAATTTTACTCGTTGCAAATCGCGTGGTAGAGAGCAACACATCCTCTTTTGTCATCCCTTTTCCATTATCTGCCACTTCAATTAGAAAATGACCGCCCCCTTTAATTTCAATAGCAACTGAATCTGCACCAGCATCTACCGCATTTTCTACCAACTCTTTTACAACCGACGCAGGCCCCTCTACCACCTCTCCTGCGGCAATTTGATTGATTGCTGTCTCTGATAAAACATTTATCGTTCCCATGCAAAGCAGTATACAAAAACCCTGTTTATTATGATAGAATCTTGCACTAAAAAAAACATCGTGCAATACTCCCTCGCCTCGGGAGGTTATTATTACATTTTCATCCATAGACCATAATTATCGTATCATTTTCCCCGAAGAATTTAGGAGCAGATTAAAAAGTGAACTTCGACTCCCTATTTCCAAAGCTGCTGCGATTGCACTTGCTATTATTTTTCGGCAAACCTGTAATTCTATTGCACAGTCTAAAAATGTATTTTTTATTTTTTCCTACAAGAGAAAGAGAATAATCATGAATCCACATGAGATTATGTCCTATTTTTTTGATGCTGAAGAGGGCACATGGATAGAATTAGTTGCAAGATTAAATAAAACTTACACTACTTCCATTGCTGACGCAGATAAAATTTTGAATATTCTAACTGATGATCTTAGGCAATCAAAAATTGAGATCGCAGTATCAAAGCAAATGCTCGCTCTTGGCTACATTACAGCCACAGATATTAACGAAAAATCTTATATAGAAATAACATGCAGCGACTCTACCAATTAAATACAAACAGTCTTATAATTTCTATATTGTAAATAACAAGAAGAATGCAAACATTCTCACAACAATAGATAAAAAAAACAATAGTTGTATAAAAAATAGTGAGTATCCATAATGAGTTTTATGAGAATTATATCAACCATTGTTACGGTAGCAGGCCTTGGTTATGCTGCATATTGGGTAAGTGAGAACAAACCTG
>JAHZKV010000131.1 GCA_022600215.1 bacterium | reverse complement strand
TAACCTCCGCTGTTCTTACGATAAGCACATGGATGACAAACAATCTTACTACCCTTACTTTTCTTGGAATAGCTGCCATCGCCTTCATTATCACCACCATTTATAGCGATAAACTACGAGGCCTTTGCAAACGATTCTTATACAAAATTAAGGTAGTAAATGAGCTCATGACAAAAATTGCCATTGAGCGCTTCACTACCAACTTATACAATTTACTAGAAAGCAGCGTTCCTATTTTAGACGCCCTAAAACTCTCCAAAAAGACCCTTAACCACCCTTTTCTTGAAAAAGATGTAGAAAACATCATCCATCTTGTAGAAAAAGGACAAAAGTTTTCCCATGCGATAAAAAGCTCTTCCCATTTCCCTCCCCTTGTCTCTAAGATGATTTCTACAGGGGAACATGCAGGAACCATCTCCCCAATTTTGCAACATCTAAGCGAGCTTTTCCATCAAGAAGTAAAAACAGCACTTGAAAAATTTACCGCTTTGTTGCAACCTATTCTCTTATTATTAATAGGAATAATCGTTGGAGTGGTTCTTTTAGCCGTGCTTATTCCTCTCACCGATGTATCTAGCCTTATCTAGGAGAAAAAGATGAAAATAAAAAGAAAAAGTCCACTAACTATCATCGAAGTCATGATTGTTATTACCATCATCTCCATCGTGGGAGGGCTAATGACCTATAACTTGAAAGGAAGCCTAGCAAAAGGACGCTCCTTCAAATCAGAAGCCGCCTCCAAAGAAGCATACGATATCTTAACGCTACAACTCAGCACCGATAGTAACTTAACACAAATCCTTGATGACCCTCATTCTGTGCTCAGAGGTTCTGGCCTAGTAAAAAATGCAAATACTGTTATGCGCGATGGCTGGGGCAATGACTTTCAGGCTATACAAATTGCAGACTCGGATGATTTTATTCTATATTCTGAAAAATGGATCAATTACTTGATCAAAGAAAAAGGAATGACAGAGGAAACAATTGAAGATAACTATCCTTGGGCATACCATGCAGCAACCATCCATAGCCAGGAATAAAATACGTAGAGTGCTAAGATTTTCTATCTTTGAAATCTTGGTATCTATCGGAATATTAAGCCTTCTTATTTCTACCTTTTCCTACCTAGGATATGATGCTCTACAAGAATTTCGTAAACGCTCTGGAAGAAAAGCCTTCAAAGAATATTTGATCTCCCTACACCACAAAAATGCACTCTTAGAAAATTACTTGATGGTCGCTATTGAGCAAAAAGGAGAGAAGATCACCACTACCCTTGGCGGTCATGTAGCGGGAATTAAAGAAAAACAAACAAATAAAGAGTTTTTTGTAGGAAAGATTTTTGAAGAGGGAAGCAGATATGCTATTAATATCACACCACAAGCCATCCCAGATAATAAACACTTAGCTCAGTGGATAGAAGAAAATGACTGCTCCTTCCGTTTTAGAAATCCAAGTTAGAAGGTTTCTTTCTCCATCCTTTTATCCTTTTCAAAGCGCTGCTTAACCCTTGGCTTTCCATCATCGTAGTACTTATTGAAAAAGCCATCCTTTAAGCCATTTTTATATTCCCCTTCAAAGACAAGCACCCCTTCTTCATTATAGGATCGAGAAACACCATGGAGCATTCCTTTCTCATAAAATTTAGAGTGTTGCACAGAGCCATCATGGAAAAAGATCTTCTCTTCTCCTTGAGGCTTTCCCTCCTCAAAAGAAACCATTTTATGAATACGCCCATCTTTGTAATAGTCTCTCATTACGCCAGTCAAAAGGCCTGCAGCAAAATTTGCCTCCCTTAGCAAGGCTCCATCTTTATCAAAGAAAGAGTGTACCCCCTGCTCCTTGCCATCGACCACATAAAATGTCTCTGCTAAAGTTCCATCAGGATGAAATTTTTCTACAAGGCCATCCATGAAACCTTTTTTCATCGTAGCTTTTAAAAATAGCACCTGACCATGATTTGGATGAAGAGGATAATAGATTTCCATTTTCCCATCTCTCACACCATTTTTGAAGTGACAGATCGTCAAAGAATCATTTTGCCCTTTTAGTAACATCTCTCCATTCACATTTCCATAGTTGTAATGAACTTTTTCTATCAGATCGCCCTCTTTACTATGAACCTCTTTCAATCCATGCATTTCATCATTTTTATAAGTCACTGTACTTTGTAAGGATCCATCTTCATAGAACATCTTTTGCTCACCATCTCTCTGTCCCTTATCATTATAACGCTCTTGTAAGGCAAGCTTCTTCTCTTCTACATCAAAATATTTTTCCTGAAGACCAATATAATGCCCCTGCTTATGATTTTTTACAAAAGCAAGTCGACCACTTGCATAATAGCCCATTACTTTCCCATCAAGCAATCCATCTTTATACGATTGAGTAGTGCACACCTTCCCACTAGGATAATACTGCTTTAACATACCATGAAGGATGCCATGCTTGTACTCCTCCTCACTAGCAATCGTATGTTTGTCTTGGTAGCGCAAAACCTTGCCATGGAATTTTCCTTCGACAAAAGTAGCCTGCATCTTCACGGAGCCATCTTCAAAATATTCAAAGTACTCCCCGTGATGAAGGCCATCTTTAAAGTTCACATGCCCCTTTACAATGCTTGTCTCATAGTAATGGGTCAATTCCCCTTCTAGCTTACCATTCACATAAAAAATCTTCGAACCTATTTGACCATTTTTATGCCAATAGGTGCTATTTCCATCTAACTTCCCAGAAAGATAATTCTCTTTCTTTTCTGGCTTTCCATCCTCATAAAATGTTTCAAATAAACCATGAGGATTGCCTTCCTTATAAAATGCATGAAGTTTAATCTGCCCATTTTCGTAATAATCTGTTACTTCCCCATCTAATTTCCCATTCACAAAATGATATGCTTGCTTAATGTTTCCATTATCGTAATACAAAGTATAGTCTTTTAAAAATTTATCGCCTTGCTTCCAAAACTTCGAAAGAATCTGACCTTTTTCATTTTTTTCGATAATATAATCTTTCAATCTGCCTTTTTTATCATACTTTGCACAATAGATCTCTTTTCCATCATCCCCAAATCGCTGATGCAGTCCTACTGGTGCTCCATTTACAAAAAGGCCGCTTCCAATCACATTTCCATGAGAAGAAAACTCCCTACTCTTCCCATGTAACTTACCTGCAACATAAACTTCATGAACATGCTTATTACCATTTGGATGGTAAGAAATACTATCTCCCTCCTTTAACCCATTTTTGTAATGGTAAATTGCATTCAGCGTTCCATTTTCGTAATAAGTCACAATGGCAGCTTTTCTAGACATATCATGAAGTTGCCCTTCCACATAATAACTTTGGGACTCGATCACTCCTGATTCATACCATGCCGTTGCTACCCCTTCAGGATTCCCTTGCTTATAAGAGACCTGACTCTTTCTCATCCCAGATGGATAGTACTCCCATACTTCTCCATCAATTTTTCCTGACAAGTAATGAGCCTCTAATTTTTTCTGATGATCATCGTAATACTCTACGTAAGTGCCATCTTGCACTCCATCTTTGTACTGAGCAACTTTTATTTCAGTGCCTTGATCATTATAATCGATGAAATACCCATCCGGCACTCCTTTCTTATATTGCTCCATCCGCACCACTTTTTTGCCTAAAGCAAAAGTTGCAGAGGCACCATCCACTACCAGCTCATTTTTACCATCTACTTCTACTTCCGCCACATCTTCTTCTTTAACCAAATACCCTTCAGGGCTAAGCAAATAGCGCTTTACCACTACATTTTTCCCATCTTTCACATAAGAAAAATGCACTTCTTTGTCTTGTCCATTATTATGACGAGAAATTACCGAACTCTTCCACTCAGGCATCCTTTGTTGCATCGATATGTTTCTCTTATTTTCTCCAAATAGAAACATACAAGGTAACAGCGCTGCTAGCAACAAGGATCGAATTTTCATAACTTCTCCAGTAGATTAAGGTTGTAAGACTTTTTTCATCTTTTCTAAAATAATATTTTCTTTATTTTCCGAGGACTCAATGAAAGCAAGAAGCTCTTTTTTAGTAGCATTAGCTTTTTCTTCCAGAGCAAAGCCATCCTCTAATAAATAAATGCGATACAATGTAAAAGCATAAAAGAGTGGATACTCTTTTTCTATCTTTGGCACTCTTTTTAGGTTCAAACTGGCCTTGTATGCTGCGTCTTTATCTCCTTTTTCCAACATCAACGAAATTGCGGAAAATTGAGAGAAGACCTCTGCTTTTACTGGGAGGCGTTTTTTTACACTCTCCATAATTTTTTCTGCCCTATCATAATCGGCGCTATCGATATAATTTTCGATAAAATATCCATCAAAATTAGGGCGCAATTTTTCAAAATCTACAAGCTTTGCATCAAGCCTTTCAAAACTTACCTCACGTCCCTTGGCAATTGCGTCTCCCATCGAATAAAAATAATTATACTCTTTTGCAAAGGAAGCTTTTGCTGGATGGAGCCCTGCCATCACATAAGATAAGCCTATAAGAAAAGCAGCTCCGGCTAAAATATAATACTTCAAAGAGAACAACACCTCTTTGACCGACAGCTCTTTAGAAGAAATCTCTACTGGCATATATCACCTCATAAAATGGTGAATTATACTCTTTAAAGAGATTTATTGCACTCGTAAAGTCATTATGCTACTGGATTTCTCATCGCTTTTTTAAAAAGTAGGAAGGAAACCTCTCCCCCTTTTGCCTCAGAAATCTTTTTCGTTATCTGCTTCATAAGCAAAAGATCATGACCTCTCATCAGCTTCACATAATTTTTCTTATTGCGACTATGAAAGGGCTCTATAGTAGCATCTCCTTGCCCAGAAAGAGGTTCCGCAAGCAACAACCATTTACAACGAGTCTTTGCCAGTATCTCGTCAAGACGGTGATCATTCATTTCATTGAATACGTTAGAAGCAACAAGTAAATCAGAAGTAAACACTTCTCCTGTTGGCTTTTTAAAGGCATATCCTTCAAATGCTTTTTTCGCTTTTTCCAAAGCACTTTCATCAATATCAAGCCCAAGATAACGACTTTTTGGAAATACCTGACACAACCTACCATCACCACAGCCAAAATCAATTACATCAAGAACGCCAAGCTCTTTTGCAACTCCCTCTACTACAGAAGAATACTCATGATCTGTCGATGTATTTGTCTGCCCATAACTTGGAATAAACTCTTTCCACTCAGAATATCGCTTTGCTTGTCCCACTCATACCTCTCTTTTTCTGCAAAAAAACACAAAGAAGGTTTAGTTGCAAGATTTATGGAGAACATACCTATCAGCAATTTTTCGATGGCCAGAGGAAAAAGGATAATCGGCTAACCTTGAATAGGATAGAAAAAAGCAGCCAGGTGGTGGAGAAAAATTTTTTTCTACTTGGCATATCACTGGAAGGAGCGTTGCTTTATATTTAGTGAAGGTATGCACCACTTGTTCAAACTTTTTTTCCACTTTCAAAGGAACAAGAAAATGGCTTTGCATTTTTTCCACTGCTATATCAACTCTACCCTCTTCCAAATAGGGAAACTCATGAAGCCCTTTCATCAATTTTTTCTCTTCTTTCTTAATCAAAATAGCACCATCTCGCTCCAATAAAAAGACGACACGCTGCAGTTGCACTGTTTTCTCGCGCTTCTTTAGGAGCGGGATTTTTTCTGTCTTTCCCTCCAAAAAAGCTTTGCACCCTGCTTGCAAAGGACATTTTTCACAATCAGGCTTCTTACTACATACAGTAGCCCCAAGTTCAATTAACCCTTCAAAAACATTTGCATCGCACACCTTTGGTAAAAACTGATCCAAGAGCAACAAAATCTCATTTCCTCGATCAATACGCCCTTCATACCCAAAATATCTCGCCATCACCTTTTTAATATTACCATCAGCTCCAACCGCTCGCTTTCCAAAAGCAAAATGGGAAATTGCCGCCGCCGTATAACTTCCAATTCCTTTAAAAGACAAAATCTCCTCATAATCAGAAGGGAACTCTCCATTAAACTGCTGCATTACCTCTATCGCAATATTTCGCAAGTTCCTTGCCCGTGAATAATAGCCAAGTCCTTCCCAAGCTTTCATTACCTCCTCTTCCGTAGCACGAGCAAGCGCTGAAAAATCTGGGAACTGTTCCATCCAGCGGGAAAAATAAGGCAACACTGCCACCGCCTTTGTTTGCTGTAACATAATTTCAGAAACAAGCACCGTATAAGGCAATCGATTTTTCCTCCAAGGAAAATCCCTTTGCACCGATAAAAACCACTCTATTAATTGCAATCGATCTTCTATCATAAGGAAGGAGTATACCAAAGCAGTAGTTTTTTTACTCTTACCATGGTAGATTTAGTTTATGAGAAAAACAGCAGCACTACTTTATGGAAACGACGCAGGGCACCTTGACCACCTTGCCCCTTTTTGCTCTTTATTTGACATCCCTCTCTTTTTTACAGACGAAACTCTTTTCCACCTTACTCTCACGCAATATGAAAAAGTGGAGGCTTACCTAGAACCTCCAACTACTATTTGCCATACCATTACAGAAAACTTTGATCGCCTTATCTCCACCCTTCCCAAAGGATTGATCGATCCTCTATTTTTAATGGAAAGAGAGCTCCACAAAAAAACACTTCCCACCTTTTGGCTTCCACACGGAGCCTCGGATAAAAAAAATCTTACGGCACTTGCAGACGAAGAACATCTTTTGATCTATGGAGAGAAAATGAAAGAGATGCTTCCAAAAAAGGTACAGGAAAAAACTACCCTCATCGGAAACTTTCGACAAAAGTATTTTTTCCTCCACCAAGATTTTTATAAAAAGCTACTAACAAAAACTTTCTCCTTTAGTGACCAAAAAAATTACCTTTATGCTCCCTCATGGGAAGCTAAAGATATTAAGCAATGGGTGGAGAGTTTTATCCAACACAAACCAGAAAATGCGCACCTTTTTATCAAATTGCATCCTAACACGGCAGCAAGCATCGTCCTTCAAGAAAAATATCTT
>JAHZKV010000130.1 GCA_022600215.1 bacterium | reverse complement strand
TTGTTTGTGCAGCAGGTAAGAATCATGGCAAGTGGCGCAAGTAAGATCCTCTTTGCATGTGGAGCTATTTTTTGAAATAAGCAAGAAAATGATAGCTGAGTATGCATAAGTTATCCAAAAGTAAGAAAGGTGATTGTAGAAACTTGCTCTATTTAATGTAAAGATATTATATAATTTTTTCAAAAAAGATGGTTATTATGCGAACAAAGAGCTATACCCCGATGTTTAATACTCAAGACTTTCTGGAAAAGATGAAAAAAAATGGAGGAATAGATGCAACGTTTCACAATCGAATCTTGGAAACGGAGATTTTTCCAAATCGAGGAGTGGAAGTAGAGCAGGAATTCGGGGAGGTGGTAGAGGTTACTTGTTCTGATTACCCTTCGGATAAAAAATTATTTACTTCTTTGTCTTTTTTAGAGGAGGGAGAAGAAAAAGCAAAAGAGCTTATGCCAAGTAAGGAGGAAATTTTACGTCGCCTCCTTGCATTTCCAAGTATTCCTTATCTTTTAGGGGGAACAACTCCATTTGCAACAAGCTTAGGGCTTCCCTTTACCGGCAATACGTTTACCGATCGAAATCGGCTACTCTATGGTATTGATTGCTCTGGTCTCTTGTATTTTGTAACAGGTGGCAATGTAGCTCGAAATACTTCTGATTATTTAAAGGAGTATCAAGTAGTTAAAGAGATGGAGCCGCTAGATTTGATCTATTTTCCTGGGCATGTGATTATCTATTTAGGGGCTGGCCGATGTATAGAGTCAAGAGAATTTGATGGAGTCACCAGAAGTTTTTGGGAGAATAGACGAAAGAGCCTCCCTTCGGACCATCAAATTATTCGTATTCTTTAAATTTTTCTTCAAATATCTTGTGTAACCTCTCCTTTTCCTTGTTTGATAGGGGAAGATGCTTTTTTTCTTCCTTTCTAGATTTCTTTTTTTTATGGAGCTTTTTTAAAAAAGCATCGGAGGAGAGAGTCCTTGCTCCTGCATCAAGGGCTCTTGATCGCAGCTCTCTATCGGCGGTTACTACTATTATTTTTTCTGGTTTCTTATAGCCATAGAGCCTTTCGATGATCATATCATCAGCTTCTTGCCCATCTGCTGCAAAGGCAATGGTAAGGGGAGGATCTTCTGTAGTATGTGGGATGGGGGAATAATGATGAAGGGGGGTGTCAAAGATCATCTCTCCATGAAAATTCTTTTCTCTCTCATCATGCAAGAGATTTGCTCTACAAATGCTTTTCGATTTGCGCAGGAGGGATCTTCTTCGACATGAAAAAATAGGTTGTAGCCGTCTATAAGGAAGTGCAATGGAACTCTGCTTCTAAGGTGTTTTTTAGCTTGTCAAAAGCGCGTCTTCGGTGGGAGATCTTGAGTTTTACATCTTCTTTGATTTCTGCAAAAGTATGATTATAATCATGTTTTACAAACAAGGAGTCATAGCCAAAGCCTCCAGCGCCAGAAGGAGTTTCCAAAATTCTTCCCTCGCACATTCCAGATACCGTTTTGACAATTTTTTCTGGGGTAGCAAGACATAGAGCGCAATAGTAGTAGGCGCCGCGTTTTGCATCACCAAAATCTTTCATTACTTCTAAAAGCTTTTCCATATTCTCTTTGTCTGTTGCTTCTTCTCCAGCATAGCGAGCGCTTACAATTCCTGGTTCCCCATTTAAAGCAGGTACGACAAGTCCTGAGTCATCAGCAATAGTGAGCATCCCTGCAAATTTTGCTGCGTGAACTGCTTTTGCCTCTGCATTTTCTTCAAAAGTTTTTCCAATTTCTTCTGGAGCCTTGTATTCTTTAAAATCCTTTAGGGTATAAAGGTCGAGCCCAGAAAAGGTAGTTTTTAAAATAGCTTTGAGTTCTAAGCTTTTATGTAAATTATTTGTAGCAATAAGTATTTTCATATTAAGCATTGTAATCCTTTTATCTTTTTAACTCAAGGAGTCGTGAACATCTCAATTCCGAGGTGATGGAGCGCTCGATTGAGGAGTATAAACAAAGAAAAAAGCGCTAAAAAAGCAAGAGTCCACTTACCTCCAAAGAGGCGATAACTAGATTCTCTTTTTTCTATATATCTTCCTTTGTAGACCATAAGGATGGGGAAAATTCCAAACAGTACTACAGCAACCATCCCTCCAAAATCAAGGGCTTTATAAAAGATCTCAGGTCCTATGCTTGCGATTAATAGAGGTGGAAGAAGGGTAAGGAGTAAAATCCAAAAAGGAGTTCCACTTTTTTTCTTAATAGAGAGGCCATCGCAGTAAAAGTGTACTACACTTGCCGCTTGCGCTAAAAAGGATGTCAATATAGCAGTAAAAGCAAGGATAGAGGTTGCGGTAATGGTTTGCGGGTAGAGGAGAGATAGCGCTCTTGCAGCATCAAAGCCTTCTTTATGTGCTGCCATAATACCTAATTTTCCATCTACAGGGATACTTCCGAGGGTGATAAATAACCATAGTAAGTATATGGATAGAGTAAGTAATGATCCAAGCAAAATAGATTGTTTCACTCTTTTAATATCGCCCTTGAGGTAGTGCGTGATGGGAGGAATCATATTATGAAACCCGAAGGAGATTACCAAAATAGGGAGGGGGAAGAAAGTATAGCGATAGTTGGTATATAAGAGCTT
>JAHZKV010000129.1 GCA_022600215.1 bacterium | reverse complement strand
GGCTTAGAAAGGGTTACCAAAGGTAAGCGAACAAAATTCTCACAATATTTTTTTTCCCTTAATGCTTCTTTTATACCAGATGGATTACATTCTTTGCATAATTCTGCTATAAATTCCGCCTCCCTTTCTGCAAATTCTCTCTTATTTGACGCAAAAAATGCTTTTGTCTCTTTTGGTAAAAGATTTGCTACCACAGAAATTACTCCACATGCGCCTTTTTCCTTTGCAATATTCATGGTAAGATCATCTCCAGAGTATACCCTGGTCACTTTCGATAACTCCTCCACATATAAAAGATCTCCACTTGTCTCTTTTACGCCGACGATCCCTTCCACTTCACAAATAGACTTAAGACAAGAAAGACTCAATTTGAGCCCTGTTCGCTTTGGATGGTGATAAACAATCACAGGAAGCCCTAGTGACGCTATCTTTTGAAAATGGAGCAATGTCCCAGCTTCGCTAGGAAACGTATAATAAGGGACAATTACCAGCGCTGCATCTGCTCCTATTTTTTTTGCATGGGCCGTTTTTGCAACAGCACCTTCCGTAGAGATATCTCCCGTCCCGATAATAATCTTTCCAGAAAAATGACGCCTTGTCATCTCTACCAGGCCTTCTACCTCTTCTAAAGATAACGACCACCCTTCACCTGTGGTGCCACCAATCACCAAAGCACCAATGCCAGCGTCTTCTTGTAGCTGCAAAAGCTTTTCAAAAGCATCTATATCTATCTCTCCATTCTCTAAAAATGGAGTAATTAAGGCCGTACAAACATCTATCAAAATTTTTCTCCTAGTCAAAACTTAAGTCTTGCTGACCCAGCTGAACATTTAGGGCATTTAAGTGGAAGACAATGATATTTGTGCATCACATACACTTCCTTGTCTGTTCTTGGACAAAAATCGTAATAATACCCATTTTTGTCTTCGCGTACCAAGGGCTCCCAAACAGGGTTTAAGAATATTACATATAGTGCAATATATCCCTGATCGCCCCAACCGTAGGGATAGGTATTCAATAGCGTCACTAAAGTATCCACACTATCCTCCTGAATTATTGAGCTATCATATAAGGCAATACCAGATCGAGGGAATAGTTTTGTCATGTCAAATTCATTAAGGATTTTTTGATAACTACCATCTCCCAAGTCCTTAAATTGACAAGCTATTTTTGCTGGGATATGTCCTTTTATATTTAAATCGCCAGGAGCTAGATAAGCTCCTTTTTTTCTTCCTTGCAGTATTACATCAATATTTTTATGAATTTGCATCCCACAGTCCAAATAAAGAAGAAAGTCCCATTCCTTAAAGTATGCCTGAAAAATATGAAACTTCTGGATTTGCGCTTCAATAGCCCTAGGCTTAATGGCTGTTTTAAATATAATGCTTGGAAGCTCTATTTGATCAAAAGATACCACGTGGCAATTTTTTCCAGAAAAAAAAGGAACATCCTTTGCACAAAGCCCCCCCGTTGCAATTAAACAAACATCTCCCTGATAGCGACCATATCGTCTAAGCTGTTCATACGTATGACGAAAGCGGACCGTGTCATTTTTATCACATACAAAAATAACGCAGATAGAATCTTCTTTTTGCCTTTCATTTGATTCTAATGAAACAACCCCGAAAAACAAAAACCATATAAAAAGTCTCCTCACCCTCTACCCCCTAAATTAAAAGAAAAAAATATAACGGATAAGTGTAATGTTGTAAACCAGCTTTACATCATCTGTCTTGATAAAAACGAAACACAGCTTTTTTCGCTCGTAACAAAACAGCCCCTGCAAAGAGGGAGGAAATAGCAGTTAGCACAAATGGCATAGCACCATGTTTATGAAGGAAAAAGCCTCCAATGAGCGGCGCAAGCATCATAGAAAAAGACTGAATAGACTGAGAAAGAGCGAGCACTTTCCCTTGCACCCCCTGTTCCGCTGATTTTGAAATAGCGGCAGTAAAAATGGGCCACACGGCACCAGAAAAAAGAACCACTAAAGAAATACCAAGGACAAAAATGCGCAAGTCTCTTCCAAAAGCAGCAATGATCACCGAAAAAGAGATCGCAATAAGGCCAAACAGGACAAGCTTTTGCGTATTTTGCACATGAGAGGCGATCTTTTGCATCAATAGCGTTCCAATAATCCATATACACCCAAAAATGGCGCCAAGGACACCCACAGACTTTATCGACATCGTAAAATTATCTACCAAAAAAGCGGGCAAAAATTGATAAATCATATTCCAGCCAAACAAGAAGAAAAAGTAGACCAAGTAGAGGTCTCTCACCTGTCCAATGCGAAATGCTTGCTGAATGTTATGCACAGACCCTAAAATATCAAAAGGATGCTCGCATAAGGTGCTCTTGGTCTCCTTAAAGAATAGAACCAACACAAAAATATTGAAAATAGAAACCGCCACGCCTATCCACATGGGCATAGCAAGAGTTAAGATAGGATCGGTGAAGATAGAGGCAAGCCTCCCCCCTAAAAACGGGCCAAGGACAAACATCAACCCAATCACCGCAGACCCCATTCCAAAGTAGCGCACCTTTTGCTGATCATCTTCACTCACATCTACAATCGTTGCAAGGCATACAGAAGTATTTCCTGCAGCAAAACCAGTGATTATCCGACCGACAAATAATAGCCAAAGCATCCCTAAGTGAATGGAAAGAGCGCAAAGCAAGTACCCTACCGCCTCGATAATAACAGACAGGACAAACACCCCTCGCCTACCCTTTTTATCAGAATAATCCCCCATCAACGGGCCAGTAATAAACTGAGCAAGAGGAAAGGATGCCAGAAATAAGCCCAGCACCAGCTCGCGATAAGGACGAGGAATCCCTACCATTAAGTACTCCCCCTCTTTTCCTAAGAAAATATGGGCAAGCACAGGGAACAAGATCGTTGCAGCAAGGGTAGATACACCAAAAGTGACAAAAATAGAACTTAACGTCTTTTTTTTATCCTTTGCACCAATCAATTGTTTTTCCCTCCCCCTCTAAAAAAACTGCAGCCTTACTAAAGTGTTTACAGCCAAAAAAGAAACGAGCAGACAAAGGTGATGGATGGCCTGCCTCAAGGACTAGATGGCCGCGCTCCCCTTTAAAAATCGCTTCTCCTTTCTTTTTAGCGTT
>JAHZKV010000128.1 GCA_022600215.1 bacterium | reverse complement strand
ATGAAATTAAGGCTAAATTAGATGAGATGGAACTATATCTTGGAATGGATCTTTCTAAGTATGGGATCACTCGTGAAAATGTAAAAGAAATGGTTAAAACGCTTGTAGATAAAACGTAAGGGACATCTAAAATGAGACATAGAAAAAATAAGACAAAGCTTAATAGAACAACAGCGCACAAGAAAGCGTTGATGAGAAATTTGGCGAAAGAGCTAATCAAGCATGAGTCAATATCTACAACAAAAGAAAAAGCTAAAGAATTAAAAAAGGTCTTTGAACCTTTAGTAACACTTGCGAAAAGTGATTCGTTACATGCAAGAAGGCTCGTATTAAAAGAGCTCGGATTGCATAATAATTCCTTAACACCTAAGGAAGCAAGAAAGGCAAAAGCAGGAGATACTTCTGCTTATAACATCGACAGACTTATCCTTGATAAGCTATTTAAAGAGCTTGGTCCTCGTTATAAAGAAAGACCAGGTGGATACACTCGTATCGTATTAGGTAGCAAGAGAGTAGGTGACGATGCGCAAACTTGTTTCATTGAGTGTGTGTAAGTTTTTTTAGAGAAATCATTCCTTTACTTTTGCGAAAATCTTATCTAAAATAAAATTTGGACAAACTTGTCTAAATAGGAGATAGAGATGGTAAAAAAGGTAGCGATTAATGGATTTGGCCGCATAGGAAGACTTGTTTTCCGCGCGTTGATGGATGATCCTGAGTTTCAAGTAGTACTTATTAATGACTTAGAAAGTCCAGCCTCACTTGCTTACTTATTGAAGTATGATAGTATCCATGGCGTAATTCATAAAGATATTTATGCAGACGACGATTTCCTCTATATTGATGGAGAGCGAATACAAGTTTTTGCTAAAAAAGATCCAAAAGAGCTTCCCTATACAGAAATTCCTGTAGATTTTGTAGTAGAGGCAACAGGTCTATTTACTAAAGTAGAAGGCGCCTCTCGTCATATTGCAGCAGGAGCCAAAAGAGTAGTCATATCAGCACCAAGTGATGCAAAAATGTTTGTCTATGGGGTGAATCATAAAGAGTTAGATGTAAATGTAGACAAAGTAATATCTTGTGCCTCTTGCACTACAAACTGTTTAGCGCCTATTGCAAAAGTTTTACAAGATAACTTTGGGATTGATGAGGGACTAATGACCACGGTACATGCGGTAACTGCTGCACAAAAAGTACAAGATGGTGGGTCAAGAAAAGATTTTCGTGGTGGGCGAGGGATAATTAATAATATTATTCCATCCAGCACAGGTGCAGCAAAAGCTGTGGGAAAAGTAATCCCAGAGCTTGCTGGAAAGCTAACTGGTATGGCCTTTCGCGTACCAGTAGACGATGTTTCGGTGGTAGATTTAACAGTAAAGCTACAAAAAGAAACATCTCTGGAGGAAATAACTGGCGCTTTGCAAAGAGCAAGCGAAGGAGATTTGAAAGGGGTACTTGGGGTAACAAATGACCCAGTAGTATCTACAGATTTTAAAGGATGTATTTTATCCTCCATATATGATCAAGGAGCATCGATTGAGCTAAATGGGACATTTTTCAAGCTTGTATCGTGGTATGATAATGAGTGGGGGTATGCCAATAGGGTATGCGATATGATGAGATACATCACAACTATAATGTAAGAAGGGTAAAAACCTTCATAAATGAGAGAATAATAGATAATGAATTTTACAAGAGAACCAATTTTAGAAACGATCATAGCTGCAAAAGAGGGCTATAAATTACGTTTAAAAAGTACCAAGCATGAAGGTGCTGCAGAGTATGTAGTAGATGCTGTAGAGGTAGTATCTTTCGGTACCACTTTTTTTTACCGCTCACTGGAGCCAGCACACACTTTTTTTGTACCAGCTCAAGATTTTGAGATTGTACAGGTACGAAGAGCAAGGCTTATGCTTAAAACGCCTTCAGAAAAAGCAATTAAGATAGCAGGTGGTGCAGATAACACCAAAAAAGCTGAAAAGAAAGAAGAGAAGAAGCCTAAGAAAAAGCAGTCTAAGGGAAAAGTAGCTAAAGAAGAAAAAGTAGAAGAAAAGAAAGAAGAAGAGCTTTCTGAAAAGAGCTCAAAAGAGCCAGTAAAAGCTGCTGCCAAAGATGAGAAGAAAGGCGCAAAAAAAGAAAAAGCAGAGAAGAAGCCAAAAGCTAAATCTCCTAGAAAAACTTCCAAAGAAAAGAAAAAGGTTGAGGGGGAGCAACTAGATAATGAGGTGGTACAACCATCGATGTTTAGTCATCTTCTTCGCCCACCAGAAGCACTAATTTCTGATAATATTCATCAATATCAAGATATGATCGAAAGTCAAAAAGAGGGGAAAAAGGAAGAGGGCTTTGTGAATGTAACAAGTGAGTCAGCTCCTGTAGAAAAAGAGGAAGTGACAGTAGTTGCAGAAACTCCTCCCACTCCTCCAAAAGAAGAAAAGACTCTTTCCTTAAAAGAGAAGATGAAAAAAGTTCTTGCTCCGGCCTTGAAAGAGCCAGCAAAACGCGAAGATGATACTCAGTAGTTTTTCAGAGCTTTCTTTTATTCAGTTCTTTATATAAAATACTCGTTCTACGTTGAAGGAGTAT
>JAHZKV010000127.1 GCA_022600215.1 bacterium | reverse complement strand
CGGATCAAATATCAGATGTTCATATTCCAGTGAACATGACCAATTGGGTATTTGTAGCACCGGAGCGAAGCGATTTTTTTGATGAGAAAGAAAATACAAAAGGTCTTACAAGCTAAAGGGCATTACCCCTATTTTCTTATTGTAATGATGACGTGTGGCTTTTGTCTCTCCGCAGAGGCTGCTATTACTAAAAGCGTGAGCACCTCTTATTTCATTGAGCGCTATGGTAGTAGCAATTTTCCCTATGCATGGATCATTTCTATGCCCTTTAATCTATTGCTAGTAGGCGCGTATAATCTTTGGATCCATCGCTTAGGAGCATCTAGGATGCTTTTCCTTGCTATCTTTGTCACCATCTCCCTATATAGTTGGTGTATTGTGTCGATAGATACAAATTACTACCTTCCTTGCATCTTATATGTATCAAAAGAAGTTTTGGTGATGTTTTTATTCCACAACCTATGGTCTACACTTCATGCTACTATTGCTTTTGATAAGGCTAAGTACCTCTATGGCATCTTTTTTGGGTTTGGTGGGCTAGGGTCTGTATTTGGTGGTCATATAGTGAGGCAATATGCTTTTTTAGGGAGTGTAAATCTTTTGTATTTTACCTTTCCTCTCTATCTGATTACAGTGCTTTGTTTCGAAAAGGGGAGCTGCTTGAGGGAGAAGATGGAAGATCTGCCCTCTATTTCTTTTCAAAAAGGAAGGAAAAGCCCATTTTATGGGGCAAAACTGATTTTGTCTTCCTCGCTGCTTTTATATATTTTCTTTTTTGTAGTGTGTGAGCAAACAACCTCTACCTTAGTCGAATATCAGTTTCATAAAGAGTTGCAGGGAGTGTACCCAGATTTAGACCTGCGAACAAAACTTTTAGGCTCGGTGCTTAGTGTGATCAATATTGTAAATGTATGTATGCAGTTTGTGGGGGCATATGTATTTATCAGAGCCGTTGGGGTGCTGCGTCTTTACCTAGCCCTTCCTCTATTGATTTCTCTCAAATTAGTTTTATATTTAGTCTTTCCCTCTTTTGCTCTCCTCACATGGACTTATGGCGTAGTAAAGGCTATTGACTACTCCATTTTTGGGATTTTGACGGGGATGCTCTATATTCCTTTAGGTGTGGAAGAAAAATTTTATGGTAAATCTTTTATTTCGGTGTTTGCCTATCGAGGTTCTAAATTTATAGCCTCATTTGTAGCGCTCTCTCTCATTTTTATCCCTTATCTCTTTCTCTTTTTAGGTGTTTGGATCTTTTTAGCGTGGGCTTTATATAAAAACTATTTTACCCTCTATCAAGAAAGAAAAAATGATTATCGGATTTACGGGAAAGATGGTAAGATAGGCAAAAGCTCAGGAGATCCCACTGAAAAAATTATTGGACAAGCTCAAAAGTAGTTATGCCTCTTACTCTCATGTAGAAAAAGTATTTATTGTTTGCATGATGCTTTGTAGTTTTGTGATTACTGCAGAGGCAGCAATTACAAGAGGGGTTTCCGCTTCTTATTTTTTAAAGGCGTATAATGCAAAGCTCTTTCCTTATGCTTGGATGGCCTCGCTGCCGCTTAACTTTGCTGTAGTAGCCCTCTATAACCGCTTTATATCCAAGTTTGGTCCAAAGAAGGTAATGGGCTTTATTTTGGCTTTTGCCTTTTTCTTTAACACCTTTTGCTCTTTTTATTTGAAAAGCATTTATTCCCTTCCTTTCCTACTTTATTTATGGAAAGATATTTTTATTATTTTCCTTTTCCACAAGCTGTGGTCTGTGATCCACTCAACCATTCCTAAAAATCGAGCAAAATATATTTATGGGATGTTTTATGGATTAGGTGGCCTGGGATCCATTTTAGGAAATATGGTGCCGGGGTTTATGGCGGTGCTTTTAGGAACAGAAAAACTCTTACTGGTAACGCTCCCTCTCTACTTCATTACCTACTTAGCTTATAGCAAGGCTATGTCTGTACAGCCAAAGATAGCATCTTCTCAAAGTATCTCTTTAAGTATGGATAATGTAAATCTCTCTTATGGCGTGAAATTGATTCAAAAATCCAAACTCCTTAAGTTTATTCTTTTATTAGTCCTTTGTATGCAAGTTTCCTCTACCATCATGGATTACCAGTATAATACCTTGCTAGAGGTTTATTATCCTATATTAGATCTTCGTACGCAATTTGCAGGACGCCTTTTTGGGGTAGTCAATATAGTAAATATCTTTCTGCAATTTGGATCGATCTTTTTACTTCGCTTAGTGGGATTACGAGGGGCCCATGCTCTTATTCCTCTGGTGCTTCTTTGCAACGGCGCGCTCTTTTTAGCTTTCCCAGCCTTTGGGGTGCTTTGTGTAAACTTTGCAACGATTAAGAGCCTTGATTATTCCATTTTTGGAATTACGAAAGAGATGCTCTACCTACCGCTGAATGTGGAGGAAAAGTTTAAAGCTAAATCCATCATTGATGTATTTGCCTATCGTAGCTCAAAAGCGGTGGTCTTTTTCATCATTGCATTTTTGAGCTATGTGTATGGGGGAAATATTACCATGCTCCTCTCATTTGTTTTGATGGGAATTTTCTTGGTATGGACTTATTCTATCTACTCTATGCGAGAATATTTTGTGAATATTGAGAGCAAAGAAACCTCTGAAGAAACTGTTTGATAAAAAGTATTTGTCTCGTTACTCTGAGAAAAAGACTTTTTTTTGGGAGGGGACGTTGAAAAAAGCAGTTCTAACTATTTCTCTTTGTGTACAGATGTTATTGGTGGGAGTTTTATCTGTTTATGTTTACTCTACCAGAGAAAAACCAGAGATAATGGAAGATATCTTTTGCGATAGCTTTGCAAGCAATCAAAAGCCTGTAGATATGGCAGCCAATTCTGCTTTAGAGACAGATGGGGAAGTTGTTCCTGCATCAGGATACTTATCCATTTCTGCTCCTGTTGAAGGGGTAGTGGAGCAGGCTTTTGTGGAAAGGGGTAGTGAAGTAGAAAAAGGGGCGCCTTTATTTAAAATAAAGGATAGCAATTTGTATATTGAGGTGAAGGAAAAAGAAGAGCAGCTGAGAGAACTGCAAGCAGAATTGGCATTTAAAAAGATGGGCCCATCCCCATATGCAGTGCTTGCAAAACAAAAAGAGCTGGAAGAGGCTTCTTTGAAAAAAGACCAAGGAGAGAAAGAGGCGACAATATTTAAAGGGCTTTTGGAAGAAATGGCAGTAAGCGTTGTAGAAAATGAGGAAAAACATCTCCTTGCAAAGCTTGCTCAAAAAGAATATGAGAAGACAGCTGCAGAAATGCAGGCACTTACCTCACCCATGACAAAAAAAGAGGAAGCAATTTACCTTCATCAGATTGAAGAGAAAAAGGCTGCGCTCAAACAATCCACCTTAAAATTAAAAAATGCTACCGCGTATGCTCCTATTGCGGGCAAAGTGGTAGAAGTACTTACTGGACCAGGGGATTTTCTGCAGGGAAATCATACTTATGGGGTGGTGATGGCAAGTAATCAATTGATGGTAAAAGTCTCTATTCCAGAAGACCACGCCTATCAGGTGCAACGTGGAAAACACGTAAAAGCTGTAGCAACACTCCCTGGAAAGCCTTCTCACTCTTACCAGCTTGCATATCATTCTTATAACCCAAAGCTTAGCATTTATGAGCATGGCGAAAGGAAGTTGGAGCTTTTTTTCACTTTTACAGAGAAACAACCTGAACTTTACTTGGGGCAATCTTTAAAGGTTTCTCTAAATGGTGGCGGCGTGCTTCCTAGTCTTTCTCCATAAAATCTCTTGCAGAAAAGCCTCTCTTATGGATATTTGGAGGCAGCAGGGGAGCGTTATTTGGAAGAGTCTAACAAAGAGGAGATTAAAGTGCCGATGAAGGGGAGAGAGCTCCTTCGAAGCCCTTTGTGGAATAAAGGCTCTGCTTTTACAGAAGAGGAGAGAGAAAAGCTCGACTTACTGGGACTTTTGCCTCCTTATATCTCTACTATAGATCAACAACTTGCAAGACGGTACGCTAATTTTTTAGAGTGTGAAAATGGACTTTCTAAATACCACTTCTTAACTGGGTTACAAAATAGAAATGAAACGCTCTTTTTCCGGTTTTGTAGTGATCATGTGGTGGAGACACTTCCTTATATCTACACGCCAGTAGTGGGGGAAGCATCTTTGAACTTCAGCCTACACTATCACCATAGCAGAGGTCTCTATATCCCTTACGAACAAAAGGATAATATTGAAGAAATCCTTAAAAATGCCGAAAAAAAAGAGGTAGAAGTCATTGTAGCAACCGATGGTGGGCGTATCTTAGGTCTTGGAGATGTGGGTGTTGGAGGTATGACTATCCCTATTGGGAAGACCTCTCTTTATACCCTTTTTGGCGGCGTTGCTCCGGGCCTTGTCCTTCCTGTGTTTCTTGATGTGGGGACGGATAATGAAGAGCTCTTAAAAGATCCTCTCTATCTTGGTAGAAGGAAAAATCGGATCTCTGGCGAGCAATATTATGAATTTATGGATGCTTTTGTAGATGCAGTGAAAAAGGTTTTTCCAGAGGCACTTTTACAGTGGGAAGATCTCCTTGGTAAACATGCTCAGAAGGTATTGGATCGATACAAAGACTCTGTCTTATCTTTTAATGATGACATCCAAGGAACAGCTTCTGTCGTATTGGCAGGACTACTATCTGCTTTGAAAATGAAAGGAAGCGCGCTCAAAGAAGAGAAGATTGCAATCTTTGGTGGCGGGGCTGCTGGATTGGGGATAGGGAAGAGTATTTACCGCTATTTACTTCATCATAGTGTTTCGGAAGATGTGGCAAGAGATGCTATTTATATCATCGATAGAGATGGCTTAACCTATCATGGACAAGAGGGATTGCGTGAAGAACATACCTTTTTTGCTAAAGATAAACCTGCCCATTTAGGACCTACTATTTCTTTGGATGAAACTATTGAGCATTTTGGAATTACTATCTTGATTGGAGCTTCTGCTCAAAAAGGGGCTTTTAAAGAGAAGACTATTCAAGGGATTATGAAACATACGACCATTCCAATTGTTTTTCCACTATCGAATCCCCATACGAAAGCAGAGGCTACTCCTGAAATGATTATCAAAACAAGTAAAGGGAAGGCTATTGTAGCAACAGGTACTGCATTTCCTGCTGTGGAATATGAAGGAAAAACCTATCAAGTGCAACAATGTAATAATGTCTATATCTTCCCAGGTATAGGACTCTTTACGACCGCTTTTGATGTAAAAACTATCCCTGAAGAGTTCTTTTTTATCGCAGGGGAGACCTTGAGTAGAATTTCCCCACCACTTCTCTTTCCAGAGTTCCCACAACTCAAAGAAGCATCGAAGCAAATAGCTTTCGATATTGCAAAATATGCTGCAAAAGAGGGGATGATAGAAGTAAAAGAGGAGGCAGACATTCTTCTTAGACTTGAAAAGACGATGTGGTCACCTAATTATAAAAAGTATGTATAATGAATGCGGAAGACTGCTGCCTAGAAAACCCAGGAAAACGCTTTTTCATACCATGTACCTTTTGCTGCTCGCTTTGCACCCATGGCCGCTTGTCCTAATAAGGTACCCTTTGCATACTCTGTTGCTTTTTGCATAGCATATTTTTTACCAAGGCCTGGTAGAGTAATACCAGCGCTTCTGTCTACTGGCAGACCAAAACGATCAGCCATGCCCGCATATACCGCTTGAGTAAGAGTAGCTGTTAATCTACCCATTGGTGAATCTGCTGTAGGCTGTTGCAGCCCCATGTGATGAACCATACTACCAGCTACTTCATCTTGAGCTAGAACTGCTACCTCGCCAAGTTGTGCACGTAGAGCTCGATCATGTAAAATACCTGTTTTTGGTGGGGTTTCATCTGCAGGTCGCACAGGATCAGGAGGGAGTATTCCAAGTGCTTGTGCCATCATTTTTCGCACCATCTTAGCTGCTTCATGCTCTAATTCTTCGTCTTCCGGATCCTCAGCTTTTGACTCTGCTGCTCCTGCCGCCGCCGCTGCTGCTACAAGCCTTTGTGGCCCATGCTCAATACCAAATTTCTCATCTAGTAGTTTATCCACCGCTACTTGTATACCTTCTTCCGTGATATCCTCGGCAGTAGGTCCTGCTGGTAATGGAGTAAGCTTTGGATCTGTATACACACCAAGAGCCTTCTGTCCAGCTGTAGTGGCACCCGCTTTTATGGCTTTAATCGCTCCACTAACTTCATCTGACTCAAGAAGAGCTTTAACGGATACTGATATGCCTTTATCTCTAGCTAATTCATAAGCCTTATTTTTTGCAGTCAGCATGATTAATTTGGTGCCCTTCTTAATAAGGTTTTCTATTTTTGGGTGATGCATAATGCGATCACACAGAACAATTTTTTTACAATTAATTGCTCTTTGAATAGAAGCTTTTACCTCATTAACCATTCTTTGTTCTATAGGTGCTCTTCTTTGTTTTTTAAGCGCTAAACTATGCTTTGTTTCATCTACCACTTTTTTTAGAAGCAAACATCCTAAATCTATGAAAGCAAGACCAGTAATTATGTAGAAAAATAGGGCAACACCATCCCATACACGCAAGCTAAGCGAGCGGTCTGGATCGCAAATTCCAATCACAAGATCTTTAACGCGAGGAACAGATTTTTGCTCCTCACTCGTATCTTGAGTGGAAATTGCTGTGCTAGGATTTGCTCTACTTGTTCTATCCATTTTTATTCCCTAATTACTCATCTACTACGGTAAATCCATCTGGACCTGGTTGATGAACCTCACCACTGCCACCACCACCACCGAAAGTAGCTCCCCACAGAGCTCTACCCCATCTTACTGGCGTAGCGCTAGCCGCAGCTTTTTTAACGTATCCTTTGGCTGCATCTGCTCCTCTAGTGGTAACACCTTCAATGGATCTTGAAACAAACTCTACGACAAGGGCGAGTAATTTTTTATCTCCAACAATCGCTCTGAGCGCGCCTAATCCATCTCCTGCTGCATGGCCAATAGCTTTGCTTACCGCTTTTCTTAATGGTCTCCCTGTGAGAACACTTCCTAAGCCTCTTTGAAAGTCTTGATTTTCAAGGAAGTCTTTAGCAAATTTTACTATAGCTTTGTGAAGAGTAGGATCTTGAAGTATCGTAACAGCTTCTACAGTAATCTTCATTCCAACTCTCTCTAGTGCAGTGGTAGCAAAACCGACAAGCTTATCCATATTACGCTCATTTAGCGCTTGATCTACTGCATTATTAGCAAACTTCGCAACCGTTCCACTTACAATTTGCTTCCACAATAGACTTCTTATAGTCTCATCTGCGAACATAGCAATTGCGTCAGAGATAAGTGCTATAGTGGATAAAAAAATCGCTCGCACAATCAAACCTAAAGTCTCCAGAGGAGTGCGCTCATCACTCTTATTCTTCTCTAGAAAGATTGGAGCCCATAGTCGGTAGGTCCAAAAAGATTCTGCAAGAGAGACTTCGCCAGTATGAGCAACCGTACCGCTTTCTGGAAGGGCTCCTTCCACAGCACGTGCAAGCTTTCTAGTACCACCTTCCGCCGCTCCTGCAATAACATCTCTTCTCTTAAACTCAGCTCTTCTTGCCTCTAGCCTGCTTGACTCCACTTGCAAACGGGTGACAGTTGCTCTTAACTCCGTAGTTTTATCGGCGACCTTCATCTGTGCAAAAATAGGGAATTGTGATTTATCTGCAGCCGTTTTACCAGCCTTTATTACCTCATCCATAACCATCAATTCAGCATATAGAGGAATTAATTGCTCTCTTACTTCACGTACTCTCTCTTGATCACCTTCAATTGTAGCTTGTGTTAGTCTATTGCAAAGTCTTGTGTATTCCTGATATCTTACAGCATATCTCGGGTTAATACTTTCTAAATAACCGAAATCCATCCCTCGTAAAGTAGCAAGTTGTGCTTCCGCTCTTTGTAGCTGTGAATGAACTGCCACTTGTCTGCTCGTTACTTGATCATACGTCATTTGATCAATCGCAGGGCGTGCTGCCGCGGCAGCTGCTGCTGCGGTAGTCGTTACTCTTTGAGAAACTGCAGCGCTACTTGAGGGACAAGTAGATCGGTGAATAGGAACAGCTCTTCTTCTACCAAAAGCGCGGTCTTTTGCTGCTGCTAAGTCAATCTCAAAAGGTGCTGCATCGAGTCCTGCTGCGGGTCTTTGTACTCCTACTGGTCCTGATCCTGAAAACATAATATACCTCTAGTTCTTGTATGATAAGCAATATTATAACATATTACTAAAAAATTTACAAGACATACTAGTGTTTTCTTGATTTAATCACAATAAAATATTAATAAAAGAGGGAAATATTTTGAATCTGGGTAAAAAAATGGGGAGGCATATAAAGGGCTAAAATATACCTCCCCGCCACTCTATAAAAGAGTGAAAACAGTCATAATTATCTAAATTATAGCAAAAAAGGAATTAATAGTAAAGAGTAATAAGATGATTTGAAGGGCTATGTATGGAGGGGGGTGGAATTTCTGTAATTCCTTCTATCTGAGTACTCTTGCTCCATAGCCAGGCAGTTTTGCTCCAACACCTCTTTGCCTTCATGGAGAAGATCTTCCTTGTCTGTGGTGATTTTGCTGAATTTTGCCTGGAAGGCAGGTCTTATTCGGATTATCGGCTGTTTATGGAAGTTTTTTAAGCGTAGAGCAGCATTATATCGATAGGGGCGCTGCCATTTGGCGGTGGACTTCTTCCTCATCGCAAAATAGATCATAGAGTAGTAGAGCAGGTGAAGGTTCTTCCTTTTTTCTATGTCATTCACTGCTTTTGCCACTTTTTCACTCTTGCTTATTGATCCTGAGTTGCTTACATCTAAAGATAGTACAGTCAGTTTGGAACCTTTCAGTAGACGTGCTAATTTTTGGGCGCTAAGCGTTTTGTAAGGTACTCCGTGTAAATGAGATAAGATATATTTCGTCCTATTTTTCCTTTGCTTGATTATTCTTTTAAGGGCTAGCGGCACCTCATTGGATCCAGCAACAGCAGGCCTTATATACTCTGCCTTTAGAAGATAATTTTTAAGCTTTTTCTCTTTCATAGCATCCTTTTGAACCAGTATATTAACATACTCTTAACATTAAAATAAAGTTAAAACTTTAATTTGCAAGTCATTGATATCAAACATGTTCCATTTAGGTAAAGAAAAATATTGATAGGGTGGGCCTCCCCGTGTATAATCACGCTAGTAAAGACTTAAGGTTTAGGGGGCCGAAATGAGTAATGTCATTTCAGATGGAGATGAGGTTCAAATAGATGGTAGTTTCTTAACAAAAGGGGATCTAGCACCTGATTTTGCTCTTTGTGGAAGTGACCTGGAAACAAAGACATTGGGGGACTTTCAAGGAAAAAGGAAGGTTATTGCCACGGTGCCATCAGTAGATACAGAAGTATGTGCCAGCGAGTCTCTTAAGATTAACGATCTAGCCATTGCCTACCCCTCGGTGTATTTTTTAGTAGTTTCCAAAGATCTCCCATTTGCCCTTAAAAGGTTTTGTGCATCAACCTCTCTTCATAATATCGTTCCTCTCTCTGATTTACGCACGCGCTCTGGATTTGGGAAGAATTACGGAATAAAGATTGCTTCTGGTGCATTAGATGGTTTGTTAGCTAGATCTATTATTTTACTAGACAGTGGGGATAAAGTAGTTTATTCAGAATTATGTAGCGATATAAAGCAGATGCCTGATTTTGAGGCTCTGCAAAAAGCACTAGAGGAATAAGATGTTTTTACTTTTTCGTTTTTTTATTACCTTTGCTGTGGTTCTTTTTATTGGTCACTGTATACCTGGCTTTGAGATCCAAAATGGCACCGATGCCTTCTTTTTTGCGATAGTTTTAAGCGCAATTAATGCAGTCATTCGTCCCGTATTGACTCTTTTAACACTCCCAATTACTATCTTAACTCTTGGTCTTTTTACCCTTGTGATTAATTTCTTCACCTTCTTTTTAGCGTCTGAGCTCTCTTATGGTGTTCATTTCCATTCTTTTTCAGCACTATTTTGGGGAGCCTTTTCTGTGTGGGTAACAGGCTTGATTACCAATCGGTTTATTTGGCGCGTGAATATCTATTGAACTCGAAGGTGATTCTTGATACAGATAAGGTATGTATCATAGAAGGCATATTCGACATACCGTTTGCGAGCTGGGAGCAGAAAGGATCTTCGGGAAGGAGACTCTTTCCTCCTTACAAGCACTTTATCAGAAAAAAGGGAATCTTCAAGAGATTGAGGTAGAGGCAGGGGAGTTTATCGATGATAAAGGGCGAACCATCACCTTTCGAGGGATCAATATTGCTGGAAAAACACCTCTTACCGACGCTGATCACTTAAAACGCTCAAAAACAGCTTCCTTTGTCAATACGCCCTTTTCTCTAGAAGAGGCTAAAGAGCACTTTTCTCGATTGAAGTATCTTGGTTTTAATCTACTTCGGTGGGTAGTTCCTTGGGAAGCGCTTGCGCCGGAATCCCCAGGAAGCTATGATAAAGCATACCTTCGTTATTTAGAGAGCATTATCGCACTTGCAAAAATCTATGATTTTTATGTGCTTATTGATTTTCATCAAGATGTTTGGTCGAGATTTACTGGGGGATCAGGAGCGCCTTTATGGACGCTGGAAAAGCTTGGTTTTGAGGTAGAAAACTTTGATAAGACCTTATCAGCCATTTCCCACACGAATAAAGATCGCTTTCCTTTAGGGCATTTGTTTTGGGCAACCAATGCAGATCGCTATGTTGTGAAGACTATGTATACCTTATTTTTTGGTGGAAATGCTTTTGCTCCTGATTTTCGTATTGATGGGAAAAATGTCCAAGAGTATTTACAAGATCATTATATTGATGCGGTAAAAATCTGCGTGAAAACATTGAAAAAACAATCTCATGTGATTGGCTATGATATTATGAATGAACCGCATCTTGGTTTTATTGGGAGCCATGATTTGCATAAATATCATGGTTTGTTTCGTTTAGGCCCGTCTCCACTGCCGTTGCAAAGTTTTGCTTTGTCGGAGGGAAAGGAACAAGAAGTGGAAATTTTTGAGAAAAAGCTTTTCAGCCTTAAGGCTACCAAGAAAAAGATCTTTGATCCAAAAGGGGTGAGTGCATGGAAAGATGGCTCTTGCATATGGAAAAAGCTGGGTGTATGGGGCTATGAGAGAGATGGAAAGCCTGCTATTTTTCGAAAGCACTATTTTTCTACCCATCGTGCAAATGAAGATTTCTACGTTCCCTTTATTGAAAAGGTCTGCAGCGCAATCCACAAGATCTCTCCTAATAAGATAGCTTTTATCGAGCATGCCACCTCTCATAAAATCCCTAAAATAGAGGAAAAGACCTTTAAAATAGGCTTTTCCGGTCATTGGTATGATGCCTTTGTTATTTCCATGAGGAAGGTATGGAGCTTTATTGCCGTTGACATGATCACGCAGAAAGTAAAGGTGACGCTGCCTCATTTTGTGCAAAAGAATTTGAGTATGCAAATAGGGAGATTATTGCGAAAAGTACATAAAAAGCTTGGAAAGGTTCCTTTTCTACTGAGTGAATTTGGTATCCCTTTTGATCTCCATAGAAAAAAGGCGTATGAAAACGGGAATTTTCAAAAGCAAAAGGAGGGGCTGGAGCGATCCTTTAAAGCGGTGGAGGATACTCTTGTTTCCTCTATTATTTGGAATTATACTGCCGTAAACTCTAATGAAAAAGGGGATTTGTGGAATAATGAGGATTTTTCTATTTTTAGCCCTGACCAAATCAAAAAGATTGGGGATCCCTACTCAGGAATTCGGGCAAAAGAGGCCATTGTACGTCCATACCCTATTAAAACTCCTGGAGAGTGTACAAGCTACTCCTTCTCTTCTAATGAGGCACATTTTTCTTGCTGCTTTACCCATGATCCAAAAATGGATGCACCATTGGAGATCTTCTTACCCACTATCCATTTTGGAAAAGGGTTCGAATTGCAAACTTCTGCGGGAAGGTATGAGATCTTATACAGGGAGCAAAAGCTTCTTTTTTATCCCGACAGCAGTAAATCATTCTACCATCGGGTAAATATCTTTAAAAAAAGAGATCTAAAGCCTGCAGAGAGGAGACATTGGTCATTCTTTCAATAAAGCAAGGACTAATGAGCCAGCGCACCAAGTGGATCCCACGGATCAAGCTCTAGGGGCTGCTTTTTATATGCATCCGCTAGCGCTTTTGTTACATACTTCTTATGAATAGCAATTTCAAACATATACTCATCAAACCACTCATCAGACATGATTAAATAGCCTTTGTCACCGCTTTTTTTACCCCAACTATTTTCTACGCGCCATTTAGTAGGTTTTCCATTTACCAAATTTACTCCAGTGAAGAGCATAGCGTGGGTCATCTGACTCTCGCCATAGTCCATGCGCCCTGCCTTATCAAGGCCAAAGGTAGTATCATAAAGGTGTTCATACTCAAAAAACTCTGTGTCCATAATTCCAATGTCTCTATGTAAGTATTTTCCCACATCGCAACCAAACCATACAGGAGTATTATCTTTCAATGATGCAATAGCAGCTTTTTTCATCACATCAATTTTTACATTTAAGTAACGTACTATTTGTCCCTCTACCACATTCCCTAAATATTTCACTGTGTAGGTTTTGTTGTAAGGAGTAGATTTTCTTGGGCTATCTACTAAACAAATCAT
>JAHZKV010000126.1 GCA_022600215.1 bacterium | reverse complement strand
TTTACGTTGCTATTAAGCAAAAGAAGCTAAGAGCTTCTAAAGATGCGACTCGTTGGACAATTGATCTGAACGATCTAGAAGAGTATAGAAGAAAGAAGTATTCTCGCGCGAAGTCTATGCATGATGGTGAGTTGGTATTTGACAATCAGAAAGGTTTCTTCTCTGTAAATCAAGTAGCAAAAATGCTTGGTGTTCCACCACAAAAGATCTATTATGCTACAAGAATTGGCCTGATGAAAGCTATCCGTAAGGGTGCTGCATGGGTTATCCATACGGAGGATATCAAAGCATATCAAGAGAACTACTTGAACAAAAGAACAGTAAATACAGAGTCTACTGAGGCAATGTAAGTACTTTTCTACGAAATAGTAGATTTTTTAAAGGTTACATATCGAAGATAGGACAGCTGTGCCTTGATCCGATACCTCTCAAGAGCGAGTGTCAAATAATAATTTGATGCTCGCTTTTTGCTGTGTGAATTTAAAGGAATACGATGAAATTACAAGATTTTAGCAATCCATATAAATGTACTCATCCAATACTTGCGCTCCCGCGTGTGCATAGAGACATTGTGAAAGAGGGATTTGTTGTTTTAGAAAGTCCGGAAATTTCTTGGAAAGGTAAAACCGTGATGGTTCTTACCGTACTTGCTGGCGGGGCTACATATGGTCTAATAGCTCACTATAACCTTAACAAAATAGTCAAGTGCTTCAAGCAAAATGCAAGGCATTTCTTGTGGGGCGGGCTTGGTGTTATTACTTTTACGGCGACGCTTATTCAAACATCCGTGCTTTATGTTGGAAAGCAAGACACCTTAGAAGCAATACTGGTGTTAGAACAAATGCTTTTTTGGCCTATCGCCCACATACTCCAAAGATGCTATTAAAAGAGTGGATTCTCTATTTGCGATACTTATAGAGTAATTAGTAATATTTAGATGTTTTAAAACTCCTTGTTCTGATATATTACTATCCAAGATGAATTTTTGGGTAGTAATTAATTAGATATTCTAGGGAGTATAATGGAAAATGCAACACATAATTTAAGCGAATGCTTTGGCTACTTACAGAAAGCAGAACACGCTCTTAGTTTACAACAAGTACATTCTGGACAAGTGGTTAGAATTACAAGTGTTACTCTTATTGCTTTGCAAATATTTATTTATAGAAAGGAAATAGCAAGCTATCTCACCAATAAAGCCATTTCATTAAAGCACATCGTGTTTGTAGCATTTGCAAGTATTACTCTATATTCTGTGCTTGGCACAGCTACTCAGACAAATCAGTATGCAGGGCAGTATATTCGTGAAGCTTCTGCAGTAAATGCTATTTGTCTTGTTCTCTCCACTTTGTGCTTATCCTATATTTCAAAATAATAATCTTGTGTAATGTTTGTTATAAACATTTTTTTTATTAGATATTTATTATGATTATCTGTAATATTAATTCCGTAAATAAAATGGAGTTAATATATGTACGCACAAATGATGCAAAATGGTATAAAAAAAGATTTTAGTGTTTCTGCTAGTTTAGTAGGGTTTGCAACCGTAGTATCTGCAATATTTGCTGGTAGAAAGATAGTGCAAATCCAAGCAAGAGAGGATCTTAACAGGCAACAAAAAAATGTACTTGCGGATAGAAGAATCCATGAGATTGCTGGGTCATTTTTTACCTTTGCGTTGACAGCTTTAGCTGGCTTTATAGTGGAATACTCTTCTGAGTGGAGGCAAATGCGCACTATCGTAACTGACTCTACACTTGGAGCTGTTCAGAGAACCAGCTTCTTGTTATTTCTTGCTGCAGTTGCTCGTGTTTTAGTAATTAGTGGTCGAATGGAAAATGAAGAAATTCTGCTTCGTAAACCTGAGACTAGAGATCAAGATGCACAGACAGGAGAAAATCCAGCTGGGCGACGTATTACTCCTACTCGTCCTCAAGAACGATAAAATCTTTTATCTGTAGTTGGATGGAGGATTTGTTGAGGTAGATGTTGATATGCGGCGTGAAGGCGATAAGTAGCTTGAGATTTTTCTTTACTAGCGATGGTTTTCTGTTAGCCATATTGAATCCAATTCCTTCGAGGTAGCGGTCGCCATCTTCGAGGGAAAATTTCAGGTGATTTTTTCCAATAATTTTTGGTGGGTGCACTTGTCTTGCTGTTGCAAAAAGGGTAACGTGTGGGTTCTCCATTCCATATGGTTCAAGGAGGGTGAGGGATTCCAAAAATTCGAAGGTGAGGTCCTTAAAGGAAATTTGTGCATCTAGATAGAGTTTTGGTAGCACGTCCCTTTCTTTCAGGTGGCGCCCTGCAGCTGTGATAAAACGCTCTTTTAGAGCGGGAATATTTTCTTCTTTAATGGTAAGGCCACATGCATAATCATGTCCGCCAAAATTAAGGAGTAGATCTTTATTTTGTTTGAGCACATCTAAAACAGGAAACTCTGGGATGGTGCGGATAGATCCTTTGCCGATACCATCTTTGATGGTAATTACAACGGTTGGTTTGTTGTAGAGTTTAGAAATTTTGGTGGCAAGGATAGCAATAATTCCTGAGTGCCATGTGTAGGAGTGCAAAACGATTGCTTTGTCACGAACAATGCCGGGATTATCAGAGATCACTTTATCGAGATTTTCTGTGTCCTTTCTTTCAATGCGCTGTCTTTTTTGGTTCATCATGTCCAGGTCGCGAGCAAGGGATTCTGCTTCTCCCATATCGCGAACAAGAAGGAGGTTTACCCCTTTTACTGGATCGTCGATACGTCCAAGACTGTTAAGGCGGGGAGCTACTTTAGAGGCAACATCGGTGGTAGTGATTTCTTCAGGGTTTACATCAGAAACATGGATCAACTTAAGAAGGCCAATTCGTTGTGTTTTGCGAAGTTGCTCAATTCCGTAGCGCACTAAAATACGATTTTCCCCGGTGAGGGCACCCATGTCGGAGATGGTGCCTAGGGCGACAAGGTCTAGGTAGCGGCGAAGGTCGATCAAGTCCGCTTGTACTTCGCCTTTTTTTGCGAGCATGTTCATCATGGCATGTGCAAATTTAAAGGCTACTCCTACTCCTGTTAAATCTTTGTTTACATATTTACTGCCCTTGAGCTTTGGGTTGAGAGTAGCAACGCAATGTGGAATTCGATCTGTTGGTTCGTGGTGATCGGTAATGATCACATCGATCCCTTTTTTTGCAAATTCTTCAATTTCGTCTGCTGCGGTAATACCGCAATCTACCGTGATAAGAAGTTTACAATTTTGCTCTTGTGCATATTCCATCGAGTCGAGGATGGTGTTTCCTCGATCGCTTGTTCTAGAAACAATGTAGAAGTAAACGTTAGCACCTAGGGCGCGTAAAAAATCTACTAAAAGGGTGGTTCCGGTGATTCCGTCTACGTCGTTATCTCCAAAGATAAGGATACTTTCCCCTTTTTTTAGGGCATCGTACAGACGGTTGGTTGCAATATCAATTTCGCTGAGTTTTTCTGGTGGTATAAGATGTGGTAGCTTGGAATAAAGAAATTTGTGTACATCAGTCTTTTTAGTAAATTTTCTAGATACCAATACTTGAGCAGTTGCTGGGTGTATGTGAAACTCAGAAACGAAAAAATCACGTAATGTATGATTTTTTGTGGGGTAAACCCACAAGAGGTTTGAGTGTGACTGTTTCTGTTGCATGCGGCAAGGTTACCTGAATCTCATTATATTTTCAACTCTTTTACTCGGAGGGGGAGGCTCAAATTATTTTTTTCGTATGCGAAAAAAAACCACCAAGGGTTTGCAGGAGGGTAATAACCCTTTTCCGGATTCTTAGGGCAGAGCCCTAAGAAATAGAGACAATCTTTGCAGACTGATGCTTTTTCGTCTTCTTAGACCCACGGAACAAGAGGAGGAAAGTGCTCGCAATAAAGAGTGTGGACAGGGTACCTATGATCACTCCCATCATCATGAGGAAGGAGAAGTTGAAGATAGATTTTCCACCAAGAATCACAAGAGATAGCAGCACTACAAGGGTAGTGAGCGATGTCATGATAGTTCTCGATAGAGTTTTATTGAGCGATAGATTGATGATATCTTTGAACGTAGTGGTCTTTTTTACTTTTAGATCGCTACGTATTCTGTCAAAGACGATGATTGTATCATTCAATGAGTATCCTATGATGGTCATCAGCGCAGCTACCGTATTAAGATCAATAGATAGGGGAAGACCAAACGCTTTACAAATACCAAGCACTGCGAGGGTGAGGACCAAATCGAAGGCGAGGCCTATGGTTGCAGAGATGGCATAGGTAAATTCAAATCGGATGGTTATGTATATTAAGATAGCAATAAGCGCCAACACTAAACCGATGATTGCATTATTCCTCATGGTGTCAGACATTTGTCCAGAGATATTGGTAAAGTTTTTATCCAATATTTCTTTAGAATGCTGAGTAAGTTCTACCCCGGAGGCATGTAGAATTTGCACAAACTTGGAGAGTTTTGCATTCTTCTCAAAGGAGTAGGTGACATCATGCATATCAGAAACTCTTTGAAGATCTGCAAAAGGTCTTCCTGGGTTGTTGAGGGAGTTGCTAAGATAAATTTTTAATGCGCCAGATTCTTTTAGGGTACGGATGTTGTACTCAGAAGAGGCGATACCTGCATTTGCTAGGGCATTTTCAACGGCTAGTTTTGGGTCTTTACTTCCATCCACTTCTACTTGAAGGGTCATTCCGCCAGTGAAATCCATTCCGAAGAGGGTAGAGCGTTGCTCAAAGAGAGTGATCCCTCCAATAACCATCATGACTACGGATGCAATTGTTGCAATTTTTCCGTACTTCATGAAGGAAATACCAGTGTTTGGAATGAGGTTGAGCATTTTTAGTGACTGCTCTTTTCCTCGCTTATACCAATAGTTAAAGAAAGTACGTGTCATGTACAGCGCAGTGAACATCGAGGAAACAATTCCGATAATCAATGTTAGCGCAAATCCTTTTACTGGTCCTGCGTCAAAGTTTAACAAGATAAGGGCAGCTATAATCGTAGTGATATTAGAATCAAAAATCGCTGTGAAAGCTTTTTTGTATCCCTCAGAAATAGCCCTTCCCAGATCGCCATGTGCCTCTTGTTCTTCGCGTATTCTTTCAAAGATAAGAACATTTGCATCGACCGCCATACCGATCGTTAGGATAATCCCTGCAATTCCTGGTAAGGTGAGGGATGCTCCTAAATTTTGTAATACAGCCCAAATAATGAGGATGTTAAATACTACTGCTACAGAAGCAATTACACCTGCAAACCGGTAGTAGAATACCATCAAAGAGATGACAGCAAGGAACGCAACACCTGTTGCAAAGATCCCTTGTGATCTTTCTTGCTGACCAAGGTCTGGACTGATAGACTCTTCAGAGATAATTTCTGGAGTATAGGTAAGTGATCCTGCGCGCAAATCTGCAGCAAGTCTTGCTACTTCTTTTTGAGTGAAGGATCCAGTTATTCTTCCGCTATCTTTTAGAGCATCACCAAGTCTTGGCATGGAAATGATGCGACCGTTTAAAATTGCTGCTAGGCGCCATCCTTGGCCACCTGTGTAGGAAGCGTATTTTTCATCAGTTAGCTGAGAGGTTGCAAAGACAGAGGTCCAATTGTAAAGTGTCTCTCTAGGATCCTCGATAGCGCCACTTTCTCCCTTAATGGATGAGCGGATGGTAAAAGCTAGGTAGTTTCCAGATGTTGGATCGTAGCCAGAGTTCACTTCTTTTAGGGAGGCTCCTTCAAGAGCGTAGTTGTTCATAAGTACAACCAGTGGATTTGCAGCGCCAAACCAATCTTTATAGCTTTTTCCTTCTAATACACCAATTTTAGAGATGGTGTCATTGAAGTTGGAGCTTATTTCTGTTGCATCAGGATCTGCAAGCTCGAGTCCTTGATCGATAAGCGCACGTCCTGCATCACTTCGCGCTAATGCTTTGCCATCTTCTTTATCACCATAAAGGTGGGCAAAGGCAATGCGGTTGATACTTTGCGCGTCTGTTTTACCAGTAACTAGTGCCTCATTCCATACTTCTTGTAAGAAACGATTTAATGGATTTGCAACATCTTTGTTATAATAAGAAAATTTTTCATTTACGATGTGAAAAGTCATCGAGGATGAGGTGATCAACTCCGATGCAGATAGACTTTGAGAGGCTGGAAAGTCTAGGGAGATGTGAGAACCTTCTCTTCGAATGGTTACGTCAGAAACACCCATCTTATTTACTCTGCGGTACAACTCGTTGATCCCTTGTGATAGGTCAGCTTCTTTTGTAACTACTTTGTTTTGCTTATTTTTCAGTGCAACACGAACGGTTCTTCCACCAGTCATATCCATTCCGAAGTGTAAGATTTTACGCTCATCTCCGCGGAAGTATTTTTTTGTAGATAGGGCAATGTTATTCAAAAAAGTGCTCTTGGTGGGAGCAGGGATAAACATATGTCCTTCCGACTTTGGGTTTGCTATGGAGCTGTTGTAGTCATCTTTCCATTGAAGTAAAGCTTTGTGTTCATCATCCTCAATTTTGTTTTGCGTTAAGATGCGATTTCTCACATCAGAAAGCTCAAGAGCTGCAACGGTAGCACCACTCCCTATTTCAAAGTTCTCTCTAGTTGCTTGAATCAAGGAAGCAGCATAATCTGGTACTTCAAAGATTAAGTCTGCTTTGAACTCTTTATCAAATGGGTAGGAGCTTCCCATATAAGTTCTTGCACCATACTGATTCAAAAGAGCAGAAAGTGCCATTAGATCTTCTTGAACAGCAGACCCCTCTTCCATTTGATTTTGAGTGGTGAGGTTTTCGTAGAGGAGTAAAAGATCTTTTCCAATGATGTAAATGGAGTTTTTGTGGAATCCAGAAGGAGCCTCGCCCTTTTCTAGGACAGGAGAGTAAACGGTAAGTTTAAAGTGCTTATCCTTTTCCGGAAGACTTTGAAAATCATTCCAAGAAATAATTTCGTAGTTTTTTTGACTGAGAGTATCGGACTCTCTTTTCCAGTAGTCAGAGAGCACGCTTTTTATGGAGCTCATTCTTGTTTTTGCCACTTCTTTCAAATTGAGGGTGAGGATGCTTTTAGCGCCTTCTAGCCCTGCGAGATTGATGTGAAATTCTAATCCATTCTTTTTTATTTCTTCGCCAGTTTCTGATTTAAGAAGTGCTATTTGATCGTAAATAAGGCCATTGATTTTTTGCTGTTCTTTTAGGCTTTTTGTTTTTGCAAAATCCAGAAGATTTTGGTTGATTTCTACCTCAACTTTTTGAGCTTTGTAGTCAATTTTTAGCCCAGTAATCACGGCATTATTTTGATGGGTGTCCACGCTGAAGTTATTGCCATTTTCGATGCTACCGTTTTTTAAATTGGAGCGGAGTTCTTCATTGGTGGTAAAGTTGGCAATTTTAGTAAATGCTGATTGGTTATTTTGTAAGAGCGTAAGTCCTGCAAGAAGAGTTTTTTCTTGTCTTAGATGAGTTTGTAGGGAGGAAACCTCAAAGATAGAGCGGTCATTTGCATCCAGATGCTCTTTCTCGATTTTCTCTTGCAAAGCAATTTTTTTGGTGACAATGCTATCTTTTGCGGACTGGAGTCCTGCAATGGCTTTTTGATAGAGCTCTTTTGTTGAGTAGTTTTTTGAATGAAAGACTCTAGCAAAAAATTGATCACGAAGATCTTTATTGTTTTTGAAGATTTTATCATAAGATATAATGGTGTTTGCAATCTCTAAGAAAAATGGAACTTTTCTAGAGGGAGCTGGTTCGCCCATAGAAAGCTCCACATTTACAGCGGCTTTTGAAGGTGCGATAGCTGCCTTAGCTACTCCATATATTTTATTCTCAAGAGTGAGCTTATACTCATTAGTAAGAGCTCCATCTTTATCATACATTTCTACAAATGCAAAGTATTTAGAGGGATCTTTTTGATCAAAATGAACGGGTACTTCTCTTTTTAATACCACAACTTTATTGTCTACTAGATCCGTGTTTACGCGGGTGCTATTTACCTCTAGGGGGACGATGCGATTGGGAAAGAAGGGGATAAGATTGCCTGCACGCTGCATGTGTGTTTTGAATGTTCTTGCTTGTTTTTCCGTTGGGAAAGAGACACTCATGAGTTCAGGGGTTTTCTTTTTAAAAATAATTTTTGAGGGGGAGACTTTTAGGAGTTTACAGTAAGAATATATCCAGTCTTTGGATTCTTTTTCGATATTGTTTACTCGATTTGCAATTTTTCTGCTTTCTTGAAGCGCCTTACTTTTTGTTATTGGCGCGTTTAGATTATTTCCGTAAAAGAATAAAGTGGGTAAAATATTGTATAGAGTGAGGGCAGTAACAGCAAGAATAACAAAGAGGGCTTTTCTTTTTTGAGCGGGTTTCATAGGGCTATTTCTCTCTAAATTGATTTATGAAAGAAAGAGTTTATCTCATTTTACCCTCCTTGTCAATCTCTCACGAGAATATCCTGGTAAAGAAAGTTTCCAGTTGATAAACTGTCAAGTTATTCAAGATCTTTGAAAAGGAAATTATGACCGAGCTGGCATCCCAAAGAGAGGTAGAGGTTTCTCCTTTGGCGGATCGAAGGATCCCGGAACATGTTGCTATTATCATGGATGGCAATCGCCGTTTTGCGCAGAAAGAGAGTATGACGATAGAGCAAGGTCATATTGAAGGTGCAAAAAATCTTTTGAAAATCACCGAAGCTGCAGTGAGCTTTGGAGTTAAAGTTTTGACGGTTTACGCATTTTCTACAGAAAATTGGCTAAGGAGTGATCCAGAGATTCAATCTTTATTTCATATTTTTGAGATGTACTTGCAAGAGATGTGTCCCATGATGTTGAAAAATGGAATACGTCTTTCTACTATTGGAGATCTATCTCCTTTCCCCACTTCTTTAAAAACTCTTTTATACAATGTGAAGGAGGCGACGAAGATGGGGGATACATTAGAGCTTGTCTTAGCTATTAATTATGGCGGTCGTGATGATATAACTTCTGCGGTGAAATCGATAGTAAAGGATGTCGCAGCAGGAAAGCTTCTTGAGGAGGACATCAGTGAAGAGGTAGTTGGAAGCTATCTGTATACTTCTGCTTGGAAAGATCCAGACTTATTGATTCGGACAAGTGGAGAGCAAAGGGTAAGTAATTTTTTACTATGGCAGATTTCTTACACAGAAATGTATATTGCAAAAGAGTTCTGGCCTGATTTTACCGTAAAAGATTTTAAAGACGCGATAGTAGAATATGGTGAGCGTCAAAAAAGGTTGGGAGTATAATGGAAAAGTTTGCCGATTTAAAAAATAGATTAATCATTTCAGTTGTTTTAATTTCTTTTTTGACTGTATT
>JAHZKV010000125.1 GCA_022600215.1 bacterium | reverse complement strand
GAAAAGACATGTTACTTAGGATCTTTCTATCAGCTCTTTTTCTCTTTTTTTGCAATCTGCACGCAAAAAACATCTATTTAGATGTGGAGGCAGATCTGCCAAATAAATCATCTGTTTCCATTGTTTATCATGACAAGATCAATCATTTTTCCCCAGAAGATTTGCATAGTGGCGTGGTAAGAAAAAATGTTTTCGATGTGCATTTTTTTACCAATTTAAAAGCTCCTTTTGAAGTCATACTTTCTTCTAAAGATGCCGAAGGAGAGATGTTTTCTTTTGTGGAAGAGCTAAGTTCTAAAAAGCTCCCCTTTTATTTGTTTGGGATGGAAAAAGGCAAGGTCATTGAAAATGGCGGGATCATTTTTTCAGAGGATAACCTTATTAAACCGGTTTCGAAGGTGATATCGGTAGGGATGAGGGTACCAAAAATAAAAGTGGATGGGCTTAATGGGGAGCTCTTCACTCATTTTACCGTAACTTTACAACATACAGGATAAACAAGATGTCAAAAAAGTTTTTCTTTTTATTTAGTGTCTTTTTAGCGAAAGGATTTGCATTAGCAATTTCTCCAGTGGATTTAGAGATAAATCCAGCAAAAGGACAAGGGTATTATACCTTGATCAACGATGATCGATCTCAAAAAGTAATAGCAATTACTACGAAAGAGAGAACAATAGATGAGGATGGAAATTCTATTTTGACTCCTACGAAAGACTTGCTTATTTATCCAAAGCAGGTGGTGCTCAAGGCAAAAGAAAAACGCCTTGTTCGTGTTATTTACAAGTGTAAGGAAACGGTATCAACGGAAAAAGCCTATCGGATCACTTTTGCAGAGCAAAATGTAGATGTTGATTTTGGGCTAGATGATGTGGGGGAAAACGAAAAACGAGCAGGTCTTTCTTTTGGTGTTCGTTTTGATGGTTCCGTATATGTTCCTCCAAAAAGAGCAGCAAAGGCCAATGTAGTTGTTGCAGCTTATGAGATAAAAGAGATGGATGGAGAGAAATTTTTTACCGTACGGTTAAAAAATACAGGTACTATTCATAAACATATTACGACAAAAAATTTGGAGCTAGAGCTGCTACAGAAAAATGAAGAGGAAAAAGAAAATTGGCTTCTCTTATCTGACGCTCTTTTATCTAAATATATAGGGAATACGATCTTGCTGCTTGCTGGTGGGGAGCGAAAGATTGCAATTCCATGTAGAGAGAGTCAAATTCCTGAGAATGTTTTAGGAGTTAGAATTACGGAGTAGTGTTGAAAAAGGTCTTTGTTTTACTTTGCTTTTTTTGTACTGCTCTTTTTTCAGTAGAGATTGAGATATCTGTTCCTTTGTATGTAAATACAGAGATGGTGTCCGACGTCCCTTTGTTTTTAGATGTAGATAATGACCTTGTGCGCTTGCAAGATGGGCCTTTTAAAATGGCTGTTTATGATTATTTGACCGATGAGGGGCTGGAGAAGTTAGATTCCTTTTTACGCCTCCTTGGTTATGTTTCTGAAAATATTCCAAAAGGGGATGAAAACTTTAAGCTCTACTTTTCTACAGAGGATCAAAGTCTTCATTTTGTGGTGGAGCTGAGCCTGCTTAGAAAACGTTTTTTTAATGTACTTCGTCCTCGTATTTTTGGTACGGCAACAGGGGGTAAGAAGGTGTTGCCTACTTCTTTGAGTGGTTATATCAACTTAGAGGGCGGCTTACGAAATCGCCATACTTTTTTTGATACCAGAAGACCTCAAGGAATTTCTTCTTTTGGAAACTTTAACTGGAATATCCATTTTAAGGATACGATATTTACAGGATTTGGGTATTTCTTATCAGAAAATACGTTGGGTATTAACGCCGTAAATGCAGTGCTTACCAAAGAATTTCGAGATACGGGAACAAAGTGCTCTTTGGGTACTATTAACTCTTTAGGTATATCTTTCCAAGGATCCCTTCCTTTGGTGGGGTTTAACTTGAGTAAAAGCTCCGACTTGATTACCGATGCTACCGTAGGGGCGATGTCCCGTCATGATATCTTTTTAAATGCTCCTTCTGAGGTGCGGGTGATTGTAAATGGCGTGGATGTGAATAGGCTAGATCTTCCTGCAGGGAGTCATACCTTGCAAAATTTTCCTTTGGCACAAGGTTTAAACAATGTGATTCTTCGTATCAAAGGACCTACAGGGGAAGAAAGAGATGTGGATCTCTCGATGTTTTATAACCCAGGCCTTTTGCGTGTAGGGGATATTGAAACCAATATGTCTGTTGGGGTGCCTATCTATGACATACAAAAAGGTGCAGGAGGCTTTTATGAGTATAGCGGCCCCATTGCTGTTTCTGCCTATTTAAAAGGTGGAATTTCCAATAGCTTTACCTTGGGAGGTTATTTTCAACTTCTCAAGCAAAATTATTTTGCAGGATTTCAAGGGATTTATATTGTTCCCTATTTTAAAACGGTGACAGAACTTGGTATGAGCTCCCCTTTTCCAGGGACGCCAAGCTTCCGTACCCGTGTAGCAATTTTTCAACCTGATGCATGGAAATTCCCTGTGACCTGGAATTTTTCTTTTGAAGCGGCACAAAAGGACTTCCGGTATTTTGGCGGGGGCGATACGGAGGAGAATATGCGCTACTTATTTTCTGGCTCGTTAGGAACATACGCTTATAAGAAGATGTCCTTGAACTTTTTGGGGCAATATGGCTCTTTTCGCGATGTCGGCGAGAAGTATTCTGTACAAAGTACGCTCTCTATTCGTCCAAAAAGTTGGTTAAGCATTCGTGGTATATTAAAATGGGAGGAATCTTCGGCGCAAACAGGGCAGTTTGAGACGGCGGTGAATCTCGATATTACTCCTCGTTATAAAGATTTTGGAACAAAGGTATTTTATAATACGGAACAAAAAGCCTTGATGTCTGCCATTACCTATAACAAAGCACTGCCTGGAAGGAGAAGTGTCTCTGGGAATATTGGCTATAACAGTGCCCCAAGGGCAGATCAGCTGGAGGGGAAATTCCATTATGAAGGAACATATGCTACTTTGCATGCTTCCCAACAATTGATGAAAGAGAGTGCCGATGTGGTAAATAGTACTGCGGCAATGACCAATGCAAACGCTGCTACCTCCCTTGTTTTTGCTGGCACAAAAGCAGCAATTTCTCGTCCTATTCGAGAGAGTTTTGTTATTATCTCTCCAAACAAATACCTACGGAAAAGCCCTGTTGTGGTGAATCCTAGTGGGGATAATTATACTGCAAAGGCATCTTATTGGATGCCTGCGGTGGTTCCTATGCACTCATACAGTTCGTTGGATGTTGCGGTTGTGCAAGAAGATGGAGCATATGGAGGAAGTTTTGAAGATACTTCTTATGCGGTGAAATCTTTAAATCATTCTGGTGCTGTGATTGAGGTGGGGGATGTGCCAAAGTTAATTGTGGAGGCAACACTTTTTGTGAGTGGAGCAGAGACAGAAGGTCTTACTGGTGTTCTTGTCTCTGACCATGAAATCGATGGAGAGTATCGCACTTACCGCTTCTTTACCGATAGTGAGGGGGTGTTTCAAGTGGTGGGGGTCTTACCTGGTACCTATACTATTAAGTTTATGAATAAGGATTACTTTGATATTGATGATGTAGTTATTACCTCTACCGGTGATGAGTTTAATTTCATTTATCTAGGGGAATTTTTTATCGAGAAAAAAATCAAAATGAAAAAACACAAGGAGCTCCGTAATGAATAAATTCTCTATTTTTCTTGGGTGTTTTTTTTCTCTTTGCGCAATTGATATTCCAAGGCTTGATATCCCTGTTGAGATTGAAGGGGAAAATGTCTATAAGTTTTATAAGGGAGCTGCTCCTGTAGGAGTAGTTCGTATCCCTGTAGCTGTAGGCGCCGAGATAGGCGATTATGAAGTAGTGATAGAGAATCTTTCTGGATCTTTTTCCTCAAGAGGAGATGACCTTTCCTACGCAGCTGCAAGGAACCCTCGCTTTGATACGGTGAAAGGATCCTTTCCTGTGCAATTTACAAAAGTAGATTCTTTAAAAGAACTCCCTTTTTTGGTGCAACTTCCTGCTGAAAAAGTTCTTTCACCAGGTCGCTATGTTGCAGAGGTTCCTGTGACTATCAAAAAAGAGGGGGAGGTGGTTGCTGAGCGCCTCGTCTCTGCCTATTTTGATGTAGAGGAACAATTAGAAGCGCGCGTGTTTTTAGATGGGGAAGAGAGGGACGATGAAGATATCGTGGTTGCCTTTGGAGAGATCGAAGGGAAAGCGGAAAAGGAGTTGATCCTTACTGTTCGGGCAAATACGAATGTGAAGATTGCTATTTCATCTGCTAACAACGGACGGCTGGTGCTTGATGGGGAACAGGATAAATATACCCCTTATCACATTCCATATACGTTAAAGCATAAAGGGGAAGAGATTTCTCTTTTGACAAAAACTACCATCCTTACAAAAAACTTTGAACCTAATCAAGGGGAGATTACCACGCGTATGAAGCTGCTTCTGCATCCAAATATAAAAGAAAATTTTTCTGGAAAATATCGAGATCGCATTTGCGTCTCTGTCACTCCTGCATATTAAGCTTTTTCTTATGGAGGTCTAGTTGATCTTGTAAGATTTCAAGATCATATTTTTCTACTAGCACATCTACCTCTCCACGAGCACTTTTTTCTAAAAACTCTTTTGTTTTCTTCTCCGCTATTTCTGCACGGTGGAGTTTTTTTTGAGCGCGTGTGGCCTCGCTCGTCCAGGTAAACTGGGAAACAACTGCGATAGCTATCACAATTACGATACTTGGAATTACTAAGTCTTTTGCTTTCATTGTATTTCTCCAAAAAGAGATCCATTATAGATAATCTCTTTTTTCTCTCCACAAAAAATTTATGTGGGTTGTTTTGCGTTTGTCTGATTTTTAATATTTATTCTGCGGTAGTTGCATTTAAAAATCCAGCCTCTGTTAAGGCAAATTGTAATCGTCTAGCAAATTCTTCTGCAGCAAGACCTGGAAATTCTTTGTGAAGTTTATTTAGAACATCTATGTTTAGTTGTATATATGCACTTGTTGGATTTGTATCCATACCTGTCATTTGCATATATTTTAAAGTGACTTCTGAATATGCTGTATCGAGGGGTTGTATAAACTCATTAAATTCGTCTATCCGTGTTTGCAAAAATTTAGACTCAGTTTGAAGAGCAGAATTTTGCTGTTGTAAAGCACTATTTTCAGATAGTAGGTCTTTATTGTTCTTGTGAGCAGTCTGTAATTGAGATTTTGTGTCAGAAAGATCGTATTCTAACAGCTTATTTGAGGTTAAGCTATTATTTAGTTTCGCTGTAGCCTTTTTGAGT
>JAHZKV010000124.1 GCA_022600215.1 bacterium | reverse complement strand
TTAAATCCTTGGAGGTAAAAATTGAAAAGTAAATTATACATTATGGCTGTAAGCTGTATGGCATTTGTTGGTATGATAAGTGCTAAACTAGAGGCTGTTTCAGAGATCCCACCACTATTAGTGGTTTCTTGCGTAAAAGGCGCAATTAACTCTGTAACACTGAGTACAAACACTGTTTCCACTTTTGTAGATGCAGCTATTGGTACTGGTGGAAACGACTCACAGTTAATTGGTCTTGTTGAGCTAAATGCTACTAAACAAGTAACAAGTGATCAAAACCTAGAGATTGTACAGATCGTACAAGCTCCAGAAACTGCACCAGAAGATAACAACTTCCCAGCATTCAGAGAAACTACTGGTGATTCAGATAGTTCTTCTGTAGCTACTTCTTGGACTGCTATCCAGATCTGGAGTAACGTAAACCCTGCTGTTAACGTTGCTGGAGAAGGTGCTTTTGTATTTAGAAATAGCCAACAGTTAGATAGAGCTACTTTTGATAGTTCTTACGGTGCTGTTATTGCAACATCTTCTACTTACACTTTTTCTGATCAAGTTGCTGTTTTAGCATTCTACGCAGTAGATGACGTGAATAACGACACCACTGCTGGAACATATAGAGCATTCTTTATGATCACTTTCAATGACGCTATCTAATACATAACGTTACTGAATAATTGTTCAAAAAGCCTGGGGTTTTCCCAGGCTTTTTTGTATTTACAGATAATGTGGAGCTGTAGATACTGCAAGAATGCGGCCATACTACCTTCTACCACTCTTTCTCCTTCAAAGTCCTCTTTCTACAGACGACTCCGTAGAAATAAATGGTACAGTGGGAACTACAAGATTGGTAATGCTCTCACAAAATACTATTTCTAATGAAGCTAATTTCTCCACAGGCACAGGTGGCTCCGAATATGAATTAGGCTCCGTAGAGATCAATATTTTCGATAATACAGGAGTAGGTGGCGGCACCGTTTACATGGATAATATGGAATATATAGAAGACACCTTCCGATTGGTGTTGCCAAGTGATTCCATGGAGCAAGCAAGGGTAGAAATTTACTCTAGCTTAGATTCCTCAGGAGCACCACTTGATGATACAATCAATCCAGTTGCAATAACCACCACAACAGGTGATGTAGAAGATGAAACATTCACCCTTACTTACAGCGTAGTGGATGATCCAGAAAATAGCACCAAAACAGGTCAATTTATTGGAAACTTCCAATTTTATTGGACCGATTAAATCCAATTACGGGGTCTCTAGTTGAAAATATAGAGTAGTACGATAATTGCCCTGCAAGCTTGAGTTGAAAGAAGCGTTATGTACAGTTAAGGTGTGCACCTCGTTAGTATAAGTATTTCCTACATCGCGAGTTCTTGTGCGGATACTCACATTATTATCTATCAGACGGCCATCACCTCCCACAGGATTTCCAGAAGCATCTAAATCATCATATATTGAAAGATCAATTCTTGGCTCTGGAGTAGGATCAGGGGGAGTGCTACCTAAATTTGTCACTCGAATCATTTGTATTTGAGAGTTGTCATCGGCGTCTGTAATTACCGAAAACATCCTCACATAATTATCCCCATCAGGTGGCGGCACAGTGGTGTCGGTGAGGGTTGCGGTAAACGAGCCCATAATGCCTGCTGTGCCTAATACACCAAGGTCAGCAGAGAGAGTGTTTGCACTAAGGGTTATCGAAAAGACTTCCGCAATTTGTGCAAAGAATTTACCTTCAGTCACAAACTCTCCATGTAATAACACAGAGGTCATGCCTAATAAAAAGTAGCGCTTCATAGATCCACCTTGGACGAAATAACTTTTTTTGAAAAGAAAAAATATCTGTAAATTCTAGTAAGTGGTACAGTATTAAAAATCTTGAACGCGAGGTAATTCACATGAACTTTCCAGAAAAACTCTACGTAATTGGGAATGATCAAGGGGTAGGAAAAACGATTGTATCCACGATTTTAACACTTGGTTTAAACGCTCACTATCTGAAACCTATCCAGTGCGGCATCTCTCCTTATACCGATACCGAATGGATACACACCATCACAGGCTTTTCAAAAGATCATTTTTTTGAAGAGTTCTACCGATTTACCGACGCTCACGATCCAAGTGCGCAGCATACCAGCATAGATATTGAGGAACTTTTAAGTAAAAAGGTAGAGGGGGATTTCACTAATTTAATTATTGAAGGAACAGAGGGAGTGCTCTCGCCCGTTTATGGAGATTACTTTCAAGTGGATTATATTGCAGATTTAAATGTTCCTGTTTTATTGGTAGTAAAAAACTCAAAAGGAGCTATCAACCAAGCGCTCCTATCATTAAAACAATTACAAAGCAAAGGGATTGAAATCTTTGGAGTAGTTATCAATGGAACAAAAGACCCTATCTTGATGGAGACCTTCAAAGACTACTGTAAAATCCCAAATATCTTTGAGCTTGATCACCTTGAACATATCACGAAGCAAACACTTACAGATGCTTTTCACTCCCTCTTTAAGTTAGAGCAAAATTTGCAGAAAGAGCTCGTGCAGTAGAGATAAAAGTAAGCATCTCAGAAATTAGTGTTTGTTCATCAGGCGATAGACCACTTTGCTGGGAATAGGCCGTCCACTGTGTCTCCATAGCATCTAGTGTGCGGTTGAATTCATTGATCAAAAAAGTTCGATTGGCGTGTAGAATTGTTTGATCGGCAGGCAGTGGATCATATAGAGCGTTATTTCCAATTAAATATGCATTCACACCCAATACACTATTGTACAAATACCCAACCTGTGTTGCCTGAACCGCAGAATATTCTGTTATTTCCTCCAAAAAAGTAGTGGAGGTAGGAATTTCACTCATCTGAATGAACAAATAAAATTGATAGACTCCGTCCGTTAACTCAGAAATCCTTGTAAAATCCACTTCAAAAGTAAAATCTTGGGAGGAAGGATTATTTCCTAAGGTGGTACGATAATAGGCATTATCTATTAAACTTTCTGACAAAAAAGCTCCCTCTTGTGCAGAGACCCATTTAATCATATCTTTTGCCTCAAAGAAAATAGAAAAAATGCCATTGTTACTATTTAAATCAGGAACATATAATCCATTTAAGCTCATAGATTCAATATCCACACCTTGCAAGTGATAATACTCTGTACTTCTTGGATCAAAATTTACCAGCCATTGATACAGCGTTGCGTACATCGCATAACCAGCATTTAAATTTACATTTGGGGAAGCTCTTACGGTAAAAGTAATGTTCTCTGTGGTAGCTGCTGCTACTTCTGCGGCAGTATATTCTTTTACCACCTCATCGCAATTAATAATTGCAATACCACTATTTACAATAGATGCATCTTGTGGATAAAATGGCGGAGGAGAAACTTGCATCGAAACAGAACCATCGGTGTTCTTCACAAGCAAAAAATAAATTGGTCGATTAGCATAATTGGCGGTGGAATTGTAGCGCTGAGCAGGATCCACTGGAATCTCAATCACTGCAAAAAGAGGGAGCCAAAGACTTAGGCTAGTGACTAACAGTTTGCAAAGATGTGACAATTTGCTCCACCACTGAGTCTACGGTAAATCCAAAGTCTTGCTGTAGATCTTCGATCGGCTCTGATTTACCAAATGTATCCACACTTATATTTACCCCATTTCTTCCTGTATAACGCTCCCATCCAAAAGATGTTCCTGATTCTATAGAAACAACTAAACCAGCTTTTCTCGGAAGAACACTCTCTTTATAGCTCTTATCTTGCCTTTCAAAAATATCCATACAAGGCATCGAAACGGTACGTACATTTTTATTGAACTTATCTGAAGAAAGGGTTGCATGAACTTCTTTTGCTAAATGCAATTCAGATCCTGTTCCAATCAACGTTATATCGATAGGGCGACTCTTGTCCTCTTCTATCAAAATATAAGCACCTTTCGCAACAGTTTCCTCATAATCCTTTTTTGTCTCTTCAAGAGTTGGAAGATTTTGTCTTGTAAAAATCAACACCGATGGTCCTTCTTTTTTATGAAGGGCTACCCACCACGAACCCACTGCTTCGTGAGCATCACCTGGTCGAAATACATCAAGCCCTGGCATAGCGCGAAGGGACGCTACATGCTCCACCGGTTGGTGCGTTGGACCATCTTCACCTAAAAAGATCGAATCGTGAGTAAATACAAATATGGTAGAATGCTTTGAAAGAGAAGCTAAACGAATAGCATTTCTCATATAATCAGAAAAGCAAAGAAATGTTCCAGTAAATGGTCGTAAATGAACAGTGGAGATACCATTTGCCATCGCCGCCATTGCAAATTCCCGAACGCCGTACTTAATATTTCTTCCGTCAAACTGCGCTCGATTGATAATTCCAAAATCTTCTAGTTTTGTACAATCAGAACCAGAAAGATCAGCAGAACCACCAATTAGTGCGGGATAGTGTTTTGCAATTACTTGTATCGCAGCGCTACTTGCTTTTCTTCCACCAATTTTTTCTTCAAAAGTGATATCCATCAACTCTTTCTTCAGCTCTTTTGGGAGAGAGTGATCTTTTCGAGTTTCAATTTCTTTTGCAAGTTCAGGGTATGTATTTTTGTAACTAGCAAACATCTGCTCATACTTGAGCTTATACTTTTTTTGCCTTGCATTTACTTCACTGAAAAAATCTTTTACATCTGCAGGAACAAAAAAGCTCTCACTAGGTAAACCAAGGGCTTTTTTTGTCGCGGCCACTTCTTCTTCACCAAGAGGTGAACCGTGAACTTTATGCGTTCCCGCCTTATTTGGAGAACCAAAACCAATTACGGTATTACAAACTACCAGTGTTGGTCTTTTTTGATCTTCTCGCAAGGACATTAGCACTTCATAGACTTCTGCCATATCATTTGCATTTTCAATCTCCACCACATCAAAACCGTAAGATTTATAGCGCTGCACGTCATCATCACTACAAGAATCACTAAATGCCCCATCAAGGGTAATATTATTACGATCATACAGTAAAATAAAGTTATCCAAGCAAAGATGTCCCGCAAGAGAAGAGGCCTCATGCGACACTCCCTCCATCAAGCATCCATCCCCAGCAAGCGCAATCACCTTATTATCATAAATAGGGAATCCTTCACGGTTGTACTTCTGTCCAAGAACTTTTAAACCAAGAGCCATCCCAACAGCATTGGCTACCCCCTGCCCGAGCGGTCCAGTAGTAACCTCCACCCCTTCTGTGTCGAGCGCTTCAGGGTGCCCAGGTGTTTTAGATCCTTTTTGACGGAAATTCTTTAAATCATCGAGCGAAACATCATATCCCGCTAAGTGAAGAGCAGAATACAAAAACATCGAACCATGCCCCGCAGAAAGGACAAAATGATCTCTCCAAATAGCGTCTTCATCGGTAGAATCAAAGCGAAGAAATGCTCCCCACAGCGCTGCACCAATTTCCCCACAACCAAGTGGTAGCCCGGGGTGGCCAGAATTTGCTTTTTGCACTCCATCAATAGAGAGTCCTCTAATTGTATTTGCAACTTGTTCAAAAATTTCTTTTTGTTTTTTCTCCATAATGATGCTTCCGCCCTTGCCATTCTAATTTTTTTACGTTATCCTGTATTCTATTTTAAAACATGGAAAATTGCTAATGAAAACGCAAGAAATTAAAAAAAAGTTCTTAAAAGCATTTGAGGATAAAGAACACAAAATATCCCCCTCCTCCAAGACCATTCCTTTTAACGATAAAACTCTTCTGTTTGTCAACGCAGGGATGAATCAGTTTAAAGAGTATTTTTTGGGAGAGAAAAAAGCGCCTTACTCCAAAATGACTACTGCACAAAAATGCATTCGCGTTGGCGGCAAACACAATGATCTAGATAACGTCGGCCACACCAACCGCCACCTCACCTTTTTTGAAATGCTTGGCAACTTCTCTTTTGGGGCCTACTTTAAAAAGGAAGCTATCGAAATGGCTTTTGAAGTTACCTGCAGCGTGCTTGGGTTTGATCCAAAAAAAATATTTGTCTCCGTATACAAAGAAGACTTAGAAACTTTTGAACTTTGGAAATCTTACCTACCTGAAGATCAAATTTGTTTTATGGGCAAAGAAGACAACTACTGGTCTATGGGAGATACAGGACCAAATGGACCTTGCACGGAATTATACTTTGATAAAGGAGATGCTTTTGGTAACTACAAAAGCCCCGCAGAAGATCCAGATGGTCACCGCTTTGTCGAATTTTGGAATTTAGTATTCATGGAATACAGCACCGCAAAAGATGGTACCACAACAAAACTCCCCTCCCCTTGTATTGACACCGGACTTGGATTAGAAAGAGTAGCAGCCCTTCTGGAAGGAAAAGATTCTGTGTTTGAAACCAATATTTTTCAGGCAATCATCCAAAAGATAGGAACCCTGTCCACAACCCCCTATTTAGAGAATAAAGCTGCCTACCATGTGATTGCTGATCACCTTCGCTCCCTCTCTTTCGCTATCGCAGATGGCGCTATTCCTTCTAACGTCGAGCGGGGATATGTACTAAGAAAAATTATTCGTCGTGCTGTTCGTTATGGAAGACAGCTATCCATTAACAAACCATTCTTGGCAAAGCTTATCCCAACACTCGTTGCAGAAATGGGCGAGGACTACCCAGAAATTGTCGAAAGCAGGCAACGAATTGCAGATCTCCTTACCAAAGAAGAGGAAAGTTTTCATAAAACCCTTTCTCGTGGCGGAAACATTTTAGCTGCTATCATCGAAAAAGCAAAAGAGTCTGATGTCAAAGAAATTTCTGGGAAAGACGCTTTTACCCTAAAAGATACCTTCGGATTCCCTATTGAAGAGATTTGCCTCCTTGCAAAAGACCACCACCTAGAAGTAAACCTCGATACCTTTGCAATTTTAGAGCAAGAAGCAAAAGAAAAATCGAAAAAAGCACACAAAGCACACGATAGAGAAGTAAACTTAGATATTTTCCCAGAATTTGTCGAAAAACATGGGAAGAGTACCTTCTTACGCGACACTCTTCATGCAGAAGGAACCATTATCGGTATCTTCCACAATGGTGAATTTGTAAAGGCATTGAAAGAGGGTGAAAAAGGAGCCATCTTACTCAATACAACCCCCTTTTACGCAGAAATGGGAGGACAAAAAGGTGACCTAGGAAACCTCTCTCACCACCGCGCAAAATTTCATGTAGCAGATTGCACCTCCCCTTATACAGGAGTTTTCTTGCACCACGGAAAAGTGGAGTCTGGAACTTTAATTGTTGGCGAGCCCGTCAACGCGGAAGTAGAAATAAACCCAAGAAAGCATACGGAAAAAAATCATACCGCCACTCATATGCTACACTTTGCATTAGAACAAGTCCTTGGATCGCATATCACCCAAGCCGGATCGTTTGTCTCACCAGATGGACTACGCCTTGACTTCAATCACCACGAAAAAATGAGTGATGATGATATTTTCCGAGTAGAAAATATGATCAACCACGCCATTTTAGAAGGGCACGATGTTACTATCAAAGAGATGTCTTATACTGATGTACAAAAAAGAAAAGATATCAAACAGCTCTTTGGAGAAAAATATAGCGACACTGTTCGCATGGTATCTGTTGGCGATTTTTCCAAAGAACTTTGCGGCGGAACACACATCAAAAACACGAGCGAAATTGGCCTTTTCCGCATCACCAAAGAATCTTCTGTATCAGCAGGCGTGCGTCGTATTGAAGCGGTAACTGCTCAGGCTGCCATCAATTTTATGTATGAAAAAGAAGCTCTCCTAAAAAGTATCTGCAAAGAGCTAAACGCTCCTGAAGCAAAAGTACTAGGAACTTTAGAAAAACATTTAGCTGACCACAAAGAAATGAAATCGGCCCTAAAAAAACTTCGTAAAGCGCAAATAGAGAACCTTACAAAACATCTCCTTAACGAGAAACAACCCGTAGGTGATCACTTCTATATTGCTAAAGAAGTCTCCATGGATAAAAAAGAGTTTCCAGCTTTTGCTACAGAGCTCATTGGCAAATTAAAAGATGGCATAATTGTTTTAGCTAATAAAGATGGCGACTCTTGCCAAATCTTGATCCAAAAAACCAAATCCGCAACAGCGATTCCATCTGCCAAAGTACTTCTCAATGAGATGCTTCCCCTCGTCGATGGAAAAGGTGGCGGTTCAGAGATGGTTGCTCGTGGATCAGGACAAAATGCAGCGGGCCTAGCAAAAGCTTTTCA
>JAHZKV010000123.1 GCA_022600215.1 bacterium | reverse complement strand
TGCTCACCATTTTGATTAAGGATCAGATGGATCAGGGATGGGTTATGTGGAAAAACTTCTTTATTTTTTCTTTGGTGCTTGGGGCTATTGCAGTATTATACCAAGCTTTGATGGTAGATAATGATCAGCCTGTGGAAAAAAAATCACTTGGTTTTGTAAAGGGTTTTTCTCTCCCTTTAAAAGAAGTAACAGCGTTGATGAAGGAAAATAAAGAATTTCGTTATTTCCAATTAGCCTTCATGATGGGAGGTTTTGGATTGATGATCATCCAGCCTGTGATTCCCATGTATTTTGTAGGTACCCTTCATATTCAGCCATCAGATGTGATGATGGCTTATGGTGTTTGTAAGGCTGTAGGGTTTGTTTTTACCACCCCTATTTGGAATCGATTGCTTAAAAGGTATTCTCCTACCCTCTGCGTTTTGTTTGTCCTGATAGGCTTTGCTCTTTTTTCCCTTTGCTTAATGTATGCAAGCATCTCTTCGCTATTTATTTTTATTGCATATATTATTTTTGGAATAGCGCAAGGGGGGAGTCATTTGATTTGGCACCTTTCTGGGCCTATTTTTTCAAAAGATAAGTCCTCATCCCGCTTTAGCGCAGTAAATGTAGTAATGGTTGGTGTTCGTGGAATAATTGGTCCAGCACTTGGTGGGATGCTTCTTTTGGTGTTAGAACCAAAGCTTATCTTTGCTCTTAGCATGCTTCTTTGTATGACGGGGGCGCTATTTTATTTGGTAGTCTCTAGACGCGCGACCCTTGAAAATATTTAAGAGTGCCGTTTTCATTCTCAAAGAAGCTTTTTTCGGTGAAGCTTGCATCTTTTCCATTTTGTAGTAGCTTTGCATGGAAGGTAACCATGTCCTTTGAATGCTCTAAAATGGAAAGGCCCACAAAGGTGGTCCTTCTAGAAAAATCTGCAATACTCTCCTTCCACTGGAGTAAATCCTTTTCATAGTGGGGCGATTTGGTGTGCGTGGTATGAATAATATATTCATAAAGGTTCAAAGCATAAGCGCTATATCTGGAGCGCATAAGGGAAACAGCATCTTTTGCCTTCATGCCTTCGTGCAGGGTTTGGCAACAATCTTTATAGAGTTTTTTGCTATGACAAGGACACTTTTTCATGGCAGCAGTATAAGAATTATCTTTTTTATTGACGAGGGTAAACCCAATCTTTAGACTGCTGCTATGAGGAAAGTAGGATATATAGCTCTTTTTTTGCTGGCTGCGGCACTTCTTTTTTATCCAAGGCAAAAGGAAAAAGAGGGAGCGCCTTATAATGCGGAGGTGGAGCAAAAGAAAAGGAGCGCTCGATACCATGGTAGTTATGAAGAGCTCTCTTGGTTAAATGATGCAAAGCAGCAAGAGGTGGTGGCAAGGTTACAATTTATTGAAAGTGCCTTTTCTGGAACATATATTGATTTTTTACAGCTACTCCATGAAAAAGGGGGATGGATGACCCATGAGAGTTTTTGTTTACTGCATAAAAAGCTGATGGTTTTTGCAGGGCTTTCTCATTTTTCTCCCAAAGAGCTGCAAGATATGATTAGTTATAGCGCCCTTCTTTCTGAGATAGAAAAAACCAATGAGTACAAGCAGCGAGCATGGATGTATGAGGCATCTCTTGCTAAGATATTGTTGATGCATGATCACATTTTACCAACTATGGCACGCTTATCAGGGGAGCAAAAAAAGTTTTTTTGCCTACTCTTGGAAGGGCTGCAATTTGAAGGTTTTATTGATTTATACAGAGAGAGTATTGCTTATAATGTAGAGGAGGATTTTGCTTTTTTATCAGAAAATAAGGAGTGTTTTGATCTCTCTTTTTTTTGTAGGCTTTATAGAGAAGCAAATAAATATGCGAAGGCAGAGGCTACTCTCCCTCAGCCTTGCGATTAGAGCCTTTTTTTCTAGATTCCTCTGTTCTTTCGAAGTTTTTCTTCAAATCCTCAAAATGTGTCATAAGGACATTGAAGTCATCTTTCTTGATCGCTAAAATTTTACATGGCCCAGATGCTTTGATCGTTGCTGTTCGTTTTTTTTCAGAGAGAAGAGCCATCTCTCCAAAATATTCTCCTTCATGAAGGGAGGTGATTTTTTCGCCATTTTTAATGACATCGACCTTTCCTTTTGTAATGATGTAGAGAAAATCTCCTGTATCTCCTGCATGGAAGATAGCATCGCCATCTGCATAGTGGAGGTTATCAAACCCTTTCTTTGGTTTGGACTTGAGCTGTACAGTCTCTGTTGGAATGAGCATATCTAGAAACCAAGAAAGAGCAATTCGGAATTTTGCAGATACTCCGGGGATTTTCATTAGATAGATAAATCTCCATACAAACCAGGCAAGAATTCCAGAGAGCTTGATCCCTAAGATTTCTGCAACAGCGCGTTTGTGTCCAAGCGCGGCCATTTGCCCAAGGGATTTGAAGGTGAAGGTCTTTTTATTTCCTGTAAGGAGAGAAGTTTTGATGTTATGAGCAAGGATAGGCGCTTGTCTCGTTGCAAATTGAGCTGTTGGAGGGGAATATTCTCCAGCTTTTTTAGGGGAAACAGGGATAAAAGCACAATCTCCAATAGCCCAGATATTTTTTTTGCCTAGTGCGTTTAGATAAGAGTCACACTTTACTTTTCCATATTCTTTTTCTAGGTCAAGAGCTTCAATGAGGGGATTGGCAATGGATGGAACAGTAGATACCACCGTCTTACTTTTTACCCTCATTTTTTCATCGATGATAGCTTCGTTTGGAGTGGCTGAAGTAAGCCTACTTCCAAACATCACTTCAATCCCTCTTTTTTGGAGGAGTTTTCCACAATAATCTCCTAAAGAAGGGGAGAGCTCTTTGTCTACCAGGCGATCTTTGCTGTGCACTAATATTACTCGAATCTCTTTTGGGTCAATGGACTTGTAGGCTTTTACCTTCTTACGAGCAAGGTCATTGATCTCTGCTACTACCTCCACACCTGAAAAGCCACCACCACCAACTACAAAGGTAAGGAGGGCGCGTCTCTCTACGGGATCTGTTTCTTGCGCAGCGGTCTCTATCACATCGATGATCCTATTTCGCAAAGATACGGCATCAGAGAGGTCCTTGAAAGGAAGGGCATGCTCAGCAAGTCCTCCTGGGCTGGTACGAAAATCAGTAACGGTTCCTAGTCCAAGCACTAGATGGTCATATTTGATCGTAAGCTCTTTATGGCTAAAGTTTGGGGAGAGGGAGACTGTTTGCTTATCGATATTGATCTCTGTAACATCTCGAATGTAAATAGAGGTATGCTTGAGGAGAGATCGAAGGCAAGTGACGGAGTCTAAGATGTCTATGGAGCCACCAACCACCTCAGCAAGCATAGGCTGATAGGTGAAATAGTTCTCCCTATTGACTAAGATGATCTCTATAGAGTCTTTATGTTTTTTTAGGAGCTTTTCTAGGTGGAGAGCAGTGTAAACCCCTCCAAATCCGCCGCCTAAGATTACAATTCTTTTCATTATTACCTCTTCAACATCTGACCATACGGATTGGAAAGAAAATGGCAATACATTTCATAAGTTGTTGGCAATGTGTGTGTTATGATAATATGTATATTATTTATTTTAATTTAACGTTAATTATGGTATAATTAATGAGTCTTAATATAAAAAAGGTGCAAATAATGGGAAATCTACTTGCTGATTTAACTAAAAACATTTTGGGAAACATGCCCAGCGGCCCATACAAATTCGGTCATTTTACAAAAGGGGTAATTAAGACGATAAGAGGAGAGAAGCCAGTTAAGGTAAAACCTGCGGATAAAGCTCTTCAGTTTTTCTTTGAACTTCACAAAGATAAGGAAAAAACGCTTACAGAGAAAGACTTTGTAAATATCGCAAGCAATTTGGATACAGTTGATGGTGAGATCACCACATTAGAAGAGATGGAGGCTGAACTTGCAGAGAAAACAGCTTTAGATTCTCCACTTTTTGGTGAAGAGAAAGATCTTCTTTTAGATAAGCTAGTTAAGGTGCGTGGTAGGCTTATCTATTTTCGACTGATAAAAAATAAGCTGTAAACCTTTAGACCATTGTTATAAGAATAATAATAGCCATGACGCCCATGATGATGTCTTCTACAAGGGTGAATCGGGTAAGTGGCACCTTAATTTTTGCTCCAAGGCAAGCACAGCTCTTGCCATCTTTAGATAAAAGCTTTTTCGCGATGCCAATGGTGCCGACGGTCATGATAACAATGGTGATGATTGAGGCAAAAAGAAGCAAGAAGTGAAAGAGAAAACAAAGCCCTAAGATGAGCTCTAAAAATGGATAGGAATAGGCGTAGATAGGGGAATATTTTGCTACAAGGTCATATTCGCGAAATAGGGCGACAAATCCCTTGATATCAAGAAGTTTTAAGATGGATAAGATAAGAAATACCAGACCCATAAAAAGTAGCATATAGCCGTAATATGATACGATGACAGCCACAAGTATCAAAAGCAAAGAAAATAAGATATCCATTTACACCTCAAGTGGAGTAAGCATCTCCAAGCAATATTCAAAAAATGCTCGTGGGCTAAGATCCCTTGTTCGAAGCATTTCTTTTCTTTTTGCTAAGAGTACTTCGCTTCGTTGAAAAAGAAAAGAAAAAAGTCCCTTCATTTGGCCAAGTTGATTTTTTGGAAAGGACTTCATCATATTTTCATAATACCTTTCCAGGTAGATTTTGGTTTGCTCAAAGTTTTCTAGGTCATCACTTCCGCGTATTTCATGGAAAATCCATGGGTTGATTACTGCCCCTCTCCCAATCATCAGACCATCGCATTTGGTGTAATCGAGCATGTATAATGCATCGGCTCTATTTTTAATATCCCCATTTCCAATAAGTGGGATAGATAAGAGTTCTTTTGCTTTGGCAATTAGATCAAGGTTCGCAAATCCTTTGTACCCCTCCACTTTTGTTCTACCATGCAAGGCAAGATGGGTGATTCCAGCAGATTCTGCAGCAAGGAGGTTTTCTTCGAATAAAGAAGTATCTTCATAACCGGTGCGTAACTTTGCCGTAACAGGGACAGATGTAGCCTCCACCATATGGGATAAAATCTTATGAAGGTGCTCTGGATCTTTTAAGAGAGATGATCCTGATCCATTTCCTGTGACAGTATTGGAGGGACATCCCACATTGAGTTCAATGCGATGTGCACCTTGCTCTTCTAATTCTTTGGAGATTGCCGCAAGGGTTAACGGGCATGATCCCATCACCTGCGCAGCTTGTAAGATGGGGGAGGTGTCATCGGGGGAGAATTTTTTGGCAAGGCTCTTCACATGTGCCCCTTTGGGTACAGAGATAAATTCTCTGGTAGCTTCATCAAACCCACCTATGAGGGAGATCGCATTGCGGAAGCAATAGTTTCCTAGCCCTTCCATAGGAGCTAAGTAGAGTTTACAGGGTTTTTCTTTGTTCATTGCTCGTTATCATCAATATTTTTTGTAGAGGAGAGCACTTTTTGCTCTTGAAGAAGGTCTTCTAAAATTTGAGCACCGTGGGTTTTTTCCTCTTCCACAATTTTTTTCGTTTTCCATTTTCCTTGTTTGAATCGTGCATAAACGATAAGGGTAGCTAGAACTCCGTAGATTACCTCAATACCAAAAGCTTGCACTACTGAGCCTCCTGGAAGGTAGATGAAGAAGTATATAGGAGCTAAGCAGAAGAGCCATAGAGAAAGAGTTCCAGAAATAAGGAGGAACATCGTATCTCCTGCAGCGGTGAGCAGTCCATTAAGCGCCCAACGTATATTTTCTAAAATGACATAGAGGAAGAGAAAGGGGAGTGATCCTTTTATTAATGCCTTGGTGGTAGCAAGGTAGCTCGCGTCCAAGGCTACAGCGCTAAACTCTCCATTTGCCATGGACCTATTCAAGAATCCATCAATCATAGGACCTTGGAAGCCAAAGAGAATAACTGCAAGTAGCCCTGCAAAGATAGTAAGTAGGCCAAGGGCGGAGGTGAAGGTTTTTTTCAGTAGGTGCGGCTTTTTTTGGCCTATGAAGTTTCCTCCAAGGGCAACGCATCCTTTTTCTAGTCCCCATCCTACAAAGAAAAAGAGTAACAAGATACTTTGTAAAATGGATGCAACATGGATGTGTTGTGGGCTGATTCCTTCCATCATCAAGTAGAAAATCGTCCAACCTATGAGCTCTATCATGATAAAGACGGCTGGCGGGGTGCCTACTCGTAGGCAGGAGAGGAAAAGTTTTTTATCAAAGCGGTAGTCACGTGTGTTAAATTTGCTGTGGTTTTTTTTGCTGAGAAAGAATCCAAATACTGCAATTGCTTGTACGAGCGTTCCAATAAGGGTTGCATAAGCAGCTCCCATCATTCCTAAAGAGGGGATAACGCCTTTGATTCCAAAGATAAAAATAGGGTCGAGGATGATATTTACAAGGTTACTTACCACTGCCATCCATTGAATGACTCGAGGGTAGCCGCGTCCAATAAAAAATCCCGCAATAGCGCTATGCAAACAAAAAAATGGCCCTGTGTACATGAAGAAGTTAAAGTAGTGGTGCTCTAATGGTTTGGTAGCGATGGGGAACATGTATGGAGTAAAAAACCAAGCAATGGGTAAAAACACCGCAAAAGAAAAAAGGCAGAGCCATAGCATTTGCCAAATAGGCTTTCCTAGTAGGTGGTTTTTCTTTGCGCCATTGAATTGAGAGACAAACACTTCAGACATCGAAGCAAGGGTCATCCCTCCACATATAAATGCCCAAGAGAGAGTTCCTGCGGTAACAGAAGCAGAGAGAGCTTCTCCTGAGTAGCGTGCGATAAATATTCTATCGACAAAAAGCATGATAGAAAGGGATAAGAAGTTGACCATCATGGGATAGGACATCTTCCACAGCTCACGCATGGAACCTGTGTTAAAAATTTTACTCATTAATTTCCTATATATTGTACAGCCCATTATAACACGAGGAAAAAGGGCATGCAATTTATTTTTCCTCTTTTTCTTGCAGAAAATCCTAGTTATTGTTATATTTTTGCTTTCTTATATCTCTATCATCAAGATAGGGTTATGGGGGTTTAGCTCAGTTGGTAGAGCATCTGGTTTGCAACCAGAAGGTCAGGGGTTCGAGTCTCCTAATCTCCATATTTTTTTTGCGGGTATAGCTCAGTCTGGTTAGAGCGCAACACTGATAATGTTGAGGTCCCTAGTTCGAGTCTAGGTATCCGCAAAAATTTTCTGTAGTTATTCAGATATTTTTATTGCTTTTATAGAATCTTTTTACTAGCCATTAAGGTATGGGTAAAATTGCAAAAATACTTGGTTATCTTATCATCTTTTTGATCATCATCTTAGGAGTTGTTAGCTACTTTGATTATGGTGGGGTGAAAGGGATGAAAAATGCGATCAATCATATGGAAAATTGTAAGTCTTTTGATATGAATGTGGACGCGCAGAGTAAAAAAAATATCGCAGAGATTATTTCCACTATGGCAAACACCTCTACCGTAGGTCTTGCTTTCAAAAGCAATCACTTAAAAGCTCTTGGGAAAGAGGTGGATAAAAAAGTACCTTCGCCGCTGGTCTTTTTAGCGGTGATTTTTTCCGATCAAAAGCTTGCAAATGACATGAAAATCATTAAACAAAGCTCTTTTAAATATAACAACTTTTGCGAAGGGCTCTATAAAAATATGATGACCAGCTCTCAAAACAAAGAGTGCTTTAAAAGAAATCTCGATAAGTTTTCTAAGCTTTTAAAACTTAACCCTGAAAAAACCTATACCGTTGCAGAAACTTGTGCAAAGCATGGAGCTAATGGTAACAAAGATGCTTTTAGGCCTTTTGTGGACTATTTGATCCAAGAGCTTTCTCGCTAGATTTCTTGATGTAGCCGAGTCTTAGCTCCTCACCATAGACAAGAGTCAATCCAATTAATACAATCGCTGTGGAGAGTAAAATCACTGGTGAGATAGGCTCTCCTAGCAGGAAATATCCATGAATAGAGGCAAAAATGGGGGATAAAAGGCCAAAGAAGGACAAGATAGTGGCAGTGTATTTTTTAAGCAGGTAGCCATAGAGATTATAACAGATGACATTGGAGATGATGGTAAGGGCGACCAGAGTGATGGAAAAACTTCCAAATACTCCTGGTTGAACAGGGGTTGGGTTCCAGCTATCCACTCCAAAGGATACAAGTAGTGACAAGACGCCGCCAAGGAGCATCGAGACGCCATTGGCCATTGCTGGAGATATTTGATTATCTTTTACAAGCATACGAAGGACGATCCAGCCATATACTGCAAAAAAGACGGCAAAAAACATGGAAAGTTCTGGTAATGAAATGCTTAAGATCACGCCCTCTTTAATGAGTGCTGGTACCATCGCTAAAATACCAATTCCCACACCAATCCACTTTCTAAAGGTAAGTTTTTCTTTGAAATGAAAGTAGGAGAGTATGGCAGTTAGAAAGGGGGAAAGGCTGTATAAAAAACATACTTTTGCAGAAGAGAGCTCCTTGAGGCTCCAAAATTCTAAGATATTGGTTAAAAAGATACTAAAAAAGCCCATAATGCCAAGAGCTAGCCAACCTTTGCTCGAGATTTTATGTAAACTTTTTCTTTGAAAAATAGCTACAAAACCGAGTAAGAAAATTGCCCCTAAAATCATCCTTACTCCTGTGAGGAAGATGGGTGGAGCATAGGCAACTAGCTGCTTTCCCATTGGGAAGGCTAGCGACCATAAAAAATATAGAAATGCTGGCATGATCATGCAACTATTGTACCTTTCTCTGCTTTTTCTGGTCAACTCTCCCATTAATATAGATTTTTAAAATTTTTATTTTGCGTACAGGTTGATCTATTGAAAAATACTTTATTTGTATGTTTTATTCGGGTATAATTATTGTCTAAATAATGAGAGATTCTTTATGTCTGTAAGAAATGTTTCAAATAAACTTTTGTCTTTTGTGGAGTGGGTTCCACCAAGGCCTGCTCATGTGGAGTCAAAGGTAGCGCGCTTTGCTATCAAGTTTTTTATAATGGTTTATTAATAATAGTAGAAATGAGGAGTGGGAGTGGAATCATTGTTAGAGAGGAATGAGAGGAATTTGATTCAAAAAGTTAATTTTGTTTTATCGGGAAATGGTCTATCGGTATTAGAAGATAGAATGTTAAATTTAACACTTTGTGATCCGCTCGATAATAGTTTTTTGATAACGAAGGAGATAGGAGAGGAATTTTGTAGTCGATGGAGTTCTTTGAGGTCGAGTGTTTTAGCGATTCATCGTCATGAAGATCGATGGGATTTTTGTCTTATAAAAGGAATTAAGCAGGGCGGAGTAGAATCTGAATCAATGTTAAAGGTTCAGGGGTTGAGAAGGAGTATATATGACAATAACCACATTACGGAATGGAATGGATGTGCTCCTTTAAGCGACATTTTGTTAGTAGAAGGTACACAGACACCACCACGAGTAGATAGAGAAGAGGAAGGAGGAGGTGGTGGCGCAGCAGCGGGAAATGAAGTAGGAGAAAGTGATGAGGCAGCAGGAGGAGGGGCGGCAGGGCGAGCTTCTATAGTTATTGATCCTCCTCTAGTGGAAGTAATGCCTGGTCTTCCTAATCTAGTAGGGACGTGTTTTATCAATGTGGTAACACAACTCATTGCATATACTCCAGAGGTAGAGTGCTTGATTAGAGCGGCAGCTCCAGAAGATGTTGATGGGGAGCGGTTACAAAGTGATTTGCTTGCCTTAGCTGAAACGATGAAAAGAGGTGAGGGGGTCCTTGAGGTGAGTGATGCAGTGGTAACGTATTGGAAAACTTTTAACAATAATTTGCGCAAGGTAGCAGATCGAGATTTAATTCAAACGAGAGGTAACGCACAAGATGTGCGAGATTACATTCGATATTTAGGAAAGCGATTAGGAATATATGAATTTCTTGAAGGGATGGAAGTGGCTAGTTGCTCTCTTTTGGAAACGGGTCAATTTCCTACAGAACTAGAAGGTGATCCAAGGGTGATCATTCTTAATTTTCCTGAATCGATGAGGAGAGGGTATGCTCCTCCTGATGAGATTACTGTGAATGGGGGTATATATACCCTACAAGGGTTTATCAATAGGCCAACATACTCAGGTCACTTTACTAGTGTTACCAAAGTAAGCGGTGGGAATTGGGTAAATCAAGATGATCATAGAGTTTCAGGAAAAGTGTCTGCAGAAGAGAGGGATCTTTCTGGAGTGTATGTGATGTGTTATGTTAAAAATAATGCTATTGTGAAATAGTATGTCTATTGTTTTGATGTTTTTTTTTAATGATTTGTTTATAATTGATAGTGTAATAATTTAGAAGTGCTCATGTCTATAGAATTTGTTTCAAATAAAGCCTTGTCATTTATGGAGTGGCTTCCTCCACGAGATTCAGAGGTGGAATCGAAGGTGGCGCGATTTGCTATCAAGTTTTTTGTAATAGCAGCATTTACTCTTTTTGTTTGCGCTGTTTTTTTTCGAGGCAGAGCATCTTTGGTGATGAAGAATGATGTAC
>JAHZKV010000122.1 GCA_022600215.1 bacterium | reverse complement strand
GGATAGCACAAAAAGAACTATTTTTGTCTACTCCCCTCCCACAGAAAGCATTAAGTCAAGCTTCTACTTCTTAGATAAGTTCAAAAATGCGAAAAATACTTTTGTCTATCAAGTAGGACCAAAGATTGCTCTTGCCGGCCCCGTCAAAGATATATCTAAACTCCTAGCTCTTGCTGATAACGTTTGGCAAGCCAATGAGGAACGCATCTCCAAAATCGTTACTCCACAAAAAATCTCCCCAGACGATGCGGTAAAACTACTAAAGTCCTATTTTGGTGGCCTGACAGACTACAGCAGACCCACTATCTCCATGAAAGGGGGAAATGGCCTTTCCGCCTTTGCTTTAAAAGGAGAAAATAGCTTGGTCGTTATTGGATCAAAGCAAATGGTAGAAAAAGCAGAAGCGATGATCATGCAAACAGAGTCGCAGGTAAATGATCCATCTGCCCTCACCCTCTATTGGCATACCTGCAATCATTGCAAACCGATAGAGCTAGCAGAAACCCTCTCCAAGGTTTATAAATCACTAATCTCCTGCTCTATCACGCAAAAAGGTGTCCCTGCAAACAAACAAAATCCTTATTCCAGACATCCAAGTGCCAATTATCACCATCCAATGAATGGAGCACCGCCCCCAAAAGGCAAAGTAGAAAAAACCTCTCCATAGATAAAAACAAAAACAAATCTGACAGCTTTTTCCCATTCCCAGCAACAGGTTCCCTCCTCATGGTAGTACGCAAAGATACGCTCGGAAAAATTAAAGATGTGATCAAAAAACTTGATACCCCAAAAAAGATGGTAGAAATTGAAGTGCTACTATGTGAAAGACGGGTTGATAACTCCTCTAAAAGTGGTATCAACCTCCTAAAACTTGCAGGCAGCGCCTCTGGTAAGCATTTTACGGGAACATCTTTTAATGGAGAGAAATCCTCTTCAGGAATTTTAGAGTTTTTGTTTAGCAGCAAAGAAAATACCAATGCATCCATCCCAGCAATTGACCTTGGGTATAATTTCTTACTCAGCCAAGAAAATATTTTGGTCACCGCATCTCCTTCCACCACTACCCTCAACCAAGTTCCAACTACCCTTGCAATCACCGATCAAATTTCTATCCATAGCGGTGCAAATGGTAAAAATGTTTCTTCGTACCAACGAGAAGATTTTGGTATCACTATTACCCTCACCCCAACTGTTCATGAAAAAGATGTAGAAGATCCATCCAGCATTTCTTATATCACACTGGAAAATGATATTCGTTTTGATACCATTACAGCCCAAGAAAATGAGCGCCCATCTGTGCACAAAAGGCATATTTCTAATACCGTACGCGTGCCTGATGGAGAAACTATCATAATAGGCGGACTTCGCTCCACCTCCACCGAAGAGAGCAACCAAAAAATTCCATTTTTAGGAGAGATACCAGGTTTTGCCAAAATATTTGGCTCCTCCAGCACCACACAAAAAAATAGTGAAATGTTTATCTTTATCAAGCCAAAGATAATTGACGATCCAGCAACAGATCTTGTTAAAATGCGCGAAGAAAGACTCAAAAGACGTCCAGGAGATACAGACGAGCTCCTTACCAAAATCAATGAATCGAGAAAGTATAGCGAAGAGATACGTTTTCAAAAGAGTGTAAACTTACTTTTTGGTAGTGGGAATAAACATGAACACAGACTCTAATACTTCCCTAGAAGATCTATCAAAAGAGACATCCATTGAGGTAGCAAAGGAACTTACCAATTACCCATACATCGAAGAAAAGCACACCCCTCTCCCCTATTCTTTTGCCTCAAAACATGGGATTTTGCCTTTAGAAAAAAAAGAGGATGTTACCCTCCTTGCCATCACAGACCCCTTTAATTTAAATGCCCTCAAAAAAGCCACTTTTTACCTAGGAAAAGTAAAAGAAGTTCTCACCACCAAAAGTCAAATTCAAAGTTGTATAGAAGAAATTTATGGTTCAGATAGCCAACTATTTTCAACCACCGAAGAAGAAATATTATCTAGCGCTAAAGAATATGACTTGCTTGAACAAGAACAAACATCTTCCGTAGTAGGTCAGCTAAATACCATTTTATTAGATGCTATTCGAAAAGAGGCTTCCGATATTCATTTTGAACCAGTAGAAAATGCCCTCCTTATAAAATATCGTATTGATGGTGTCTTACTGGAAGCACTATCGCTCCCTAAAGTATTAACTGGGCAGGTAATCACCAGGCTTAAAGTACAAGCAGAGCTAGATATTGCCGAATCGCGCTTGCCACAAGATGGCCGTATCAAACTCAAAATGGGTAAAAGAGATATCGATTTTCGGGTGAGCACTATCCCCGTTATTTTTGGTGAAAGAGTGGTCCTACGTATCTCAGATAATGCAGGAGTATTACTTGGGCTAGAAAATCTTGGCCTCAAGCAAACTCTTCTTTCCAAACTGCAAAGAGATATTCGAAAAAAACAAGGAATCATCTTAGTTACAGGGCCAACAGGTAGCGGTAAAACCAGAACATTATATAGCGCTCTTAACGATATTGCCTCAGGTGATATCAATATCATGACTATCGAAGATCCTGTAGAAAATAAACTCCAAGGAATGGCACAAATAGGAGTAAACCCAAAACGTGGGCTCACCTTCGCTAAAGGATTAAGACATATTCTACGTCAAGATCCTGATGTGATCATGATTGGAGAAATTCGTGACAAAGAGACGGTAGATATTGCCATCGAAGCCTCCCTTACCGGTCACCTTGTCCTCTCCACCCTCCACACCAACGATGCCCCCTCCACCATCATTCGGCTAATTGACATGGGCGTGGAGCCCTACCTCATCTCTTCTTCCCTCATTTCCATTTGCAGCCAAAGGCTTATCCGTAAAATATGTACTTCCTGCAATAATGATCCCGTAAGAAGAGAAACATGCAAAAAATGTGGCACCTCTGGCTACCTAGGCCGACGAGGAATCTATGAATATCTACAAATAAGCGATCGATTAAAGGCAGCAATATCGGCAGGAGCTGACACCCTTACTTTGAAGAAAATCGCAGCAGAAGAAGGCATGAAAACTCTCTACGAGGATGGCCTCTCCTATGTCAAAGATGGAACCACTACCATTGAAGAGCTTGGGCGTGTAACAACTCTTGCAGAGGAGGAATAGATGCCTCTATTTCGATACAAAGAGCTTACCACGAAAAAAAGAAACACCTCCTATCATTACATAGATGCAGATGACCTTGCCGCTGCAAAAAAAAAGCTCCATGAGCTAAAAATTATTGCCGCTGAAATACAATCTTACGATGGATTCAGAAAAAAATTTGCAATCTCTTCTAAGCATCTGCTCATGATTACCAAAGATTTCTATTACCTTCTTCATTCAGGGCTCCCCCTCTATGAAAGCCTCCTCACCTTAGAAGAAAAATATCGCGGCCATAAAGTGTATCCCATGATCCTTGACTTATCTGACAATGTAAAATACGGTACAAAGCTTTCCACCATCTTACACCAATATAAAAGAGCCTTTTCTTCCATCTACTGCTCCATGATCCGCTCAGCAGAAAATAGCGGTAATCTAAGCAAAGCATTCTT
>JAHZKV010000121.1 GCA_022600215.1 bacterium | reverse complement strand
CCAGATAAGCCATTTAGTAGGATCAAAGTGATACCAACGGATTCCATTACGGTAATCATTAGCAAAGGTGTGGTGATAGTTATGATATCCTTCTCCAAAAGTTAGGAAACAGAGGATGTAGTTATCCACAGCGGTATGCTCCGTAGAGTAATTTTGGTGTCCCCAGTAGTGAGCTAGTGAGTTGATGAACCAGGTAGTATGGTGGGAGAAGAACTGTCTTAGCACCCAACTCAGGATAAAGGCACCAAATAGGTCTCCGGTAAGAAGCCATACAATTCCTGTGGTAAATATATTTACTGCCACCATTAAAGGTACGTAGTAGTTGTGTTGGAACATGATCAGCTTATTTCTTAGAAGGTCTGATACAATGGTCTTTCGATTCATTGGACTCTCATTTTTAAACATCCACAAGATGTGTGCCCACCAAAAGCCTTTGGTAACACTGTATGGGTCATCTTCCTTATCAATGTGGGCATGGTGCAGACGGTGATCGTAAGACCAGCGAAGGGCACTTCCTTGGGTAGCAAGGGTACCAAAAAAGAGCATGATAAATTCCACAACCTTGTTTGTTTTATAGGTAGAGTGGGAAAATAGCCTGTGGTAACCAGCAGTAATAGCTAAACCAGATAGGACAAAGAGTGCTACGGTTAGACCAATAAGTAATCCACTTGACTTAAAAAAGATTAAGTAGATGGGTAGTAATGATAGTAAAACGGCATGATATCCACAAATAAAGAGGAGAGAAGGCCAATTTATATTTTTAATTTTACTAATAGATAGCTCCTTTTTTTATAATACTAAGTATATAGTACCATTAATTAGATTTTAATGACCATAATATACGAATTAAAAAATTTCTTATCATAGAACCGCAGGTTCTTTCTTTTTAGCTGTTTTATTTTCAAATTCCTTTCCTAGATGATTTACAGAGTAAATCCAGGAAAGAGTCATAATAATAATTACAGGAACAAGGAGATGGGAGATAGAGAGAATAGATCCTGTTCCAAAGAGGTCCAACAATACAATTTGGATCCATGAGGATCCAGATTTCCCTAGTCTGGAGCCAACCACATCAATTGCAGCTTTACCTCTAACCTTTTCATTGTTAGAGAGTGGGATATAGGCTATCTCTTTTGTTGGGTCAAAAAAGGAATACTTGCAGACCTTACTGATGATATTTTGGAAAGCCCCTAGGGTAACTATTAAGGCTAAGGGGGTTACACCGAAAAAGGCGGTAATTGGGGAGAGTTGCTCTTTAAAGAGTAAGAATCCAAAAAAGAGGATTCCGGTAACCCCAACAGCAATAGGGGTGATAAGAGCACTAAATCTCCATCCAAGCCTCCTGATGATGTTGGTCCCAAGGAACATGGAGATAAGAAATCCAAAAAAGCCAACATAGGAGGTAATACTGCCGGTAAACAACTGGTAATCAGCGCTTTGAGGGAACATCATTTTGAGGTTTGCTTTCCAGCTTACTTCTACTAGGCTGATACACAAGCCATATCCTACTACTAAGGTTGCTATTCCAAGTAAATAGGGTGATTTTCCGATAAGTCTAAAACCTTCTAAAAAGGAAAGTTTTTCTTTTTTCTTCTTAGGAGGCTCTTCTTCCCTCTTATTTCTCATGTGGTCAATCACATTCTTATTTACCCACCAATATAAGAGCATAATAAGCAGTCCTAAAGCAATGGTAAGGCTCAAGAGCACTTGTACTCGAAACATGTAAGAAAAATAGTCCATTTTTTTAATCACTAGCCAAATGATAGATCCAATGGATAAGGTAGCTAAGTTTCCTGCTGCGATGTAGATATTATAGGATCTTTTTGCTTCATTTACATTGGTAACATCATTGGCAAAGCCCCAAAACATTAATAGTAAGAAGACACTTCCCCATAGCTCTGCAGTGATAAATAAGAGGGAGTGAATCCAATTGCGGTATACAGCGATCCAGTGGCTATATTTACTTCCAAGCTTTCCTAATAGCCAATCAGATGAAGAGGTAGGTGTAAAAAATTCCGCATTTGGATAGAGGATAAAACCATATAAAAAAATAACGGCTAAAAAGCCGCCGAGGAAGGAATAGAAAAGGGTTTTCTTTTTTAACCTATGACTCAATTTGGAGTAGAGGATGGCCATTATGAAGGCAACCGGCAGCACCACCCATCCTTTTAATACAGGGATAACTTCAGCTCCTGATCCCTTAGAGGTGACAACTAGGGCCTCTTTTAAGTTCGCTAGAACACAAAAGATAATAGTAGCTAAAAATTTCATTAAGACAAGGGGGAGGAGTTTTTTTAACTCAGATCGGTGAAAAGGCCAGAGTCTTCGGCGCCATTTCCCAAAATCTTTTGTTACATCAACTTCCTGCATATTTTACCCCAAATTTTTAAAATTTTAGCAAAATAGGAATTTAGATGCAATCAGAGTCTCTTATTATTACAACTTATCTTTTATTGTTTCAAATATTTCATCTATAGAGTGCTTGTTTCCGCAAGCAATATTATAAAACCTATTTTTATCTTGATAGTATTTGACTACTGGATCGGTGTAGGTAAAATAAGTGTCTAATCTTTTTTTGATCACTTCTTCTGTGTCATCTTTTCGGTGAATTAAAGGTTCCCCGCAGTTATCGCATAGGTTGTCTTTTTTTGGAGGTCTTGTGATTTTGTGGAAAACAGAGCCGCACGCAGGGCAGCTTAGCCTTCCGGTAATGCGATCGACCAGCTCTTTCGTATCTAGAGTAAAGTAGAGGACTTTTACCGTGCCGTCTTCTAGAGCATTTTCTAACAAATGCGCTTGAGCAATAGTTCTTGGGTATCCATCAAGTATCCAGCCTCTTCCATGGCATTTGTTTAGTCTTGCCTTTACAATATCTAACATCATCATATCAGGGATGAGCTTTCCTGAATTAAGCAGTTCTTTTTGTTCCTTTGTAAGGTCTGGGTTATTTCTTAGGAGATCTCCTGTGCTTATGTGGTCCAAATGAAATTCTTTAGCGATTTTTTTTGCCTGGGTTCCTTTTCCCGATCCTGGGGGTCCAATTAAAATAAGATGCATACTTTCTCCTCAAAAAAAAAGAGAGTATAGCTCAAAAAAACGAAGAAATCAATCAGAAAAAGATCTAGTGGAGGAGAAGGCTTTTTTCCAGTTAGCGAGCATTTTATCCTTATCTTCCTTGGAAATGGATGGGGTGAATTCTCGATCACAGCTAAATAGAGAGGTAATTTCTTTTTTATCTTTCCACACTCCAAGACAAATACCGGTAAGGTAGGCAGCTCCATATGCAGAAAGTTCGATGTTACTGGAGCGAGCTATCTCTACGTTGAGCAAATTAGCAATCATTTGCATCAAAAAGATGTTTTCAGAAACACCACCAGAGCATTTGAGTTTTTTGGTTTCTGATTCTTTTTTCATGCTTTGAAAAAGATCAAAGAGCATAAAAGAAATGCCTTCAAGAACTGCTCGGCATATGTGACCAATATTGGAGCTAGATGATAGCCCCAAAAAGGAGCCGCGCATATTTTCTCCATCTTTTTTTCCTCCACCATGAATGGTTGGAACAAAATAGACTCCGAAGGAGTCAGGAACAGAATAGGCAAGGCCTTCAATCTCTTTTGCGGAGCGAATAATTCCCATATGCGTTTTTAGCCACTCCACCACCGATCCAATAGATAAGACCGAGCCTTCTTCACAATAGGAAGGGGAGCCATCCTTCATTTGTAAGGCGATAGTGGTTGCAAGGGGGCTTTTTGGGTAGCTTCTTGTTTTCCCTGTACTTTTGAGCAAGAAACCACCTGTACCTAATGAGAGGTGTGCTTCGCCTTCCTCGTGGCACCCCGCAGCAAAAAGAGCACTTTGTGCATCTCCAATCATGCTACAGATAGGGATCTTTGCACCAAAAAACTGCGTAGAGGTATAACCATAGACTTCACAGTTGCTCTTTACTTTAGGGAGAATGCTTGTGGGAATTTCAAAGAAGTTAAGAAGTTCTTCGTCCCATTCTCCAGTATTGATATTATAGAGCAAGGTTCTTGCTGCATTAGTTGCATCAGTTGCAAAAACTTCTCCTTCTGTTAGCTTCCACAGTAAATAGGTGTTAATATTTCCAAAAAGGCAATTTTCTACTTTCTCGATGTTCCCATGGTTTAAGATCCATCGTATTTTAGTTGCAGACCCATAAGATGTTAAGAAGAGTCCTGTTTTTTTACGGATCATCTCTTCTTTATCTTGGTGCTTCGTGCAAAAGTCTTTCGATCGTACATCGTTCCACAGTATCGCATTCCATAAAGGTTTGCCGGTAGTTTTGTCCCATAAAATAGTGGTTTCTCTAGCATTAGAGATACCAATCCCAAGGATATCTTGTTTTGTTGCAGAAATTTTCATTAGAGCATTTTCTACACAATCCATTGTGCAAGAAATGATTTTTTCTGGATTCATTTCAGTATGGCCATGATAGGGATGGAGGGTAACAAGATTTTTTTGGGAAATTGCGACCATTTCTCCAAGAGAATTGATTAGCATTACTCGAACATTAGAGGTTCCCACATCAATGGAAAGTATATATTTCATACTTTCACACTACGGAAAAGATCTTTTGGTTCAAGCAGGTTCTTCGGGGATGACGTAAATACCTGTGATGTAGAGTACTATTAACAAGCCTGAAGTGAAGAAGCACAAGACTACAAAGATAAGACGTAATATGTTGGAGTCAATTTTGAAGTATTTCCCAAGACCTCCAAGAATACCAGAAACTCGACGATCTCTCCTTGAGCGGTAGAGGCGTTTATAATTAGCGACCACGTAAGCCTTTGGGCCAAGAGGGATTAAAAAATTACATGCAAAGTATACCAGGAGTAAAATTCCACCAGAAAGGAAGGTGAGGGTGATAAAAAGCATACGGACGATGGAGGAATCTATTTGGAAATACTGGGCTAGTCCTCCACAAACTCCACCTAGTTTTTTATCAAATCTTTCTCTATAAATCCTTTTCATACCCATCTAGTGTATGCATATTTGCCCATTGCGTCAAGAAAACTCTGCTCCAAAGAGTTTTTCTCTTTTTTTTTGGGGCGTCAAAAAACTTGGGTATGAAATTCTTTAGGGATAGGAGAGGTAAAGTGCATTTTCTTCTCTCGAATGGGGTGGAAAAAGGCAAGTTTATTGGCGTGTAAAAAGAGAGTTTTCCCTTTTTTCCCATGCCCATAGCGGCTATCTCCAAGGAGAGGGTGGCCTGCGTGTGCAGCATGTACGCGAATTTGGTTTTTCTTTCCAGTTTCCAGCTTGCAGCGGATGAAGGTTGCTCCTTTTTTGAGTCTTTTTTTTGTTTCAAAGTGGGTGATTGCAAGTACGCCATGACCTGCTACGCGCATTTTTTTGTCACCACCTTCTTGCAAAAACGATTTCCAAGTTCCTTTATCCTCTTTCAAAAGGCCTTCAGCAATAGCGACATACTCTCTTTCTACGAGTTTTTCTTCAAATTGCTTTTTAAGGCCTTCTTTGGCCTCTCTACTTAGTGCAAATACCATCACTCCCGTTGTTTCACGATCAAGTCTTTGTACGGGGAAAACAGAGCCATAGCGACGCTTTAGCGATGCATGGACGCTATTTCCTGGTGAATTATCTGCATCTACCGACAAGAGGTAGGCAGGCTTTTCTAGGACAATAATATCTTTATCTACATAGTAAATGAGTAGATCGCCAAGAAATTGAGGCTTTTTCAAGATGGTGATTTTCTCTCCAATCTTTAATGGGGTGTCTTTTATCGTTAAAAAACCGCCTCGCATTACTCTTTTACTGGTATAGAAATTTTTTAATTTGTTTTTTGACACATCAGGATAAAGCTTTGCTAGCAAGGTTGTTAACCCTTCTTTTTCCTCTGTGATGGTTTCTAATTGAATCATAATGAGAGTATTATAAATCAAAAGATCATTCCTTGACAAGAGTGATATAAATTAGTAGTTCTCAAGGTATGGATAAATTTATTCGCATACTTTCTAATTTTGCCTATTCAGTTGGGTGTGCTTGCCTGTATCTGATCTCTTTATGGATTATTACAGCAGCAATAGTAGGGATTTTTTGGGATATTACCGGGGATGCCTTTACCATTTATAAGTTGTTGGATGATGTGGCCTTGATTGTTTTTTCGATAGCGGTCATTGATGTTTCAAAGTATTTAATGATTGAAGAGGTTCTTAAAGATAATGAACGCTCTCCCACAGAAGCAAGGCGAGCATTTACTAAATTTGTTATTATCATTGTGACAGCTCTTTCTTTAGAAGGGCTAGTTATTGCTATTGAGAGTTTGAAGACTGATCTTTCTAACTTAATCTATCCAATCTTTTTATTCTTAACGGCTACGGTGTTGTTAGTAGGACTTGGGGTTTATCAAAAACTCAACGCTAGTTCTGAGAAAAAGAATCAATAAAGTTTTGTGATATTTCCAGCTCTTCTTTGGAAAGATTCTTTTTTGCGGAAACTTCTAGTCGGTAAACCGTCTTTTTAATAAGAATGAGCACGCCTTTTGTCTGCCCACCGTCATGGTTTTGAACAAGATAGTGAAGAGCGGGATGTTTTCCGTGCTTGCCAATCTTAGACTCGATGAATTTTCCTTGGTGAGTTTCTATTTGTTTACCAAGGGCATTTAAGAGATATTTACTTCCAAGAAGGGTCCAAGTACTTGGGACTTTTGTCGATTGTAAGGAGTAGTTGACGTGAGATTTATGGTGATATTCTTTCACATCTAGCGTGGTGTTATGCTCTTTTACTTCGAGTTTTTTTCCAGAGATCTTTGGCTCTTCAGGGAAGAATACAGAGAATTTAAGGTGATCATCTTTTACCTCAACCCAAGATTCTATGTCGAATGCTTTTTTGGTAAAGGAAGAGTAAGAAATAGGGGAGAAAGCGTGTAGCATAAAGGCGCTACATGCCAAGATGGCGATATTTCTTAAGTGCTTATTTCTTTTTCGTTTGATGAGGCTTACATCAGGAGCTACTTGCCATCTTTTTTCAAAGTGGGGAGCTGTTTCTTTTAGGTAGAAGCGAGAAAAGAAGATATTGAGCGGTGGAAAGAATAGGGGGAGGGTAAGAATACCTTTTTTAAGAGAGGAGGTAAGCGCTTTTTTTATGGAGATTCTTTTACTTAGAGATAGTCCACATAACCATTTACCTATGGTCGTTTTGAATAAGGATAAAAACACTGCCTCTATAGGAGCAAAAAGGATGGGAAGAGTAAGAAATAGTAGGCAGTTCACTAGCAAAGGGAAGTCTAGAATATACAAAAAAGTATAAAAAAGAGTGTAATCGAGTGCTTTTGCTAATAATCTCATGTTTTTCATGCCTCTATTCTTGCAAAAGAGAGAGATTCACGCAATGCAAAGAAATAATTATGATAAAGTGGACTTTATTAAGGCTCCGCCTAAACATAGATCGTTTAAATAGAATACAATAGATTGATCAGGAGTAACGGCTCTTTGTGGCTCATCAAATTCAATTTTTAATT
>JAHZKV010000120.1 GCA_022600215.1 bacterium | reverse complement strand
TTCCAAATTTTGGGAATTGGTGTTATGCAAACGTGGTAACCCAGCTCATTGTCTACATTCCTGATTTGGAGCGCTTGCTTTTGCATGCAGAACCTAAAGATCGTTATGGAAAAAAGTTGCAAAAGGATTTGCTTGCATTAGTACAAGTAATGAAAAGAAATGGCACATGTTCTCAGGTTCATGCCGCAAGCAAAAAATATAGAAATACGTTTTTAACAAATTTAAAAAAATTTCGCACCAAAGAATTGAATTCAAGATCTAAGAAACCGAATGATGTAGTAGATTATATGCACTATTTAGGAGAAAGGCTTGGAATTTTTGAGTTTAATGATGGGCAAGTTGCGGCTAGTTTTTCTCTTATAGTTGAAGGCAATTTCCCAACGTCTTTAGAGCAAAAAGCTCGGGTGCTTATTCTTTCCTTTTCAGAATCTAAAAAAGGAGGGTATAGCCCTCCTGATTCTATTACGGTAAATGGTCAAATATATGAGTTGAAAGGGTATATCAATAGACCTAAATCTTATGGTCATTTTACTAGTATGACGAAAGTAAGTGATGGTAGTTGGATCAAACAAGATGATCTTAGTGTTTCTAGAAAAGTGTCCAAAGAGAGGAGGGATCTTTCTGGGGTGTATGTAATGTGCTATGTTTTGCCGTAAAGGTTTAAGGTGGATTGCTTTCAATCTAAAGGATGTGTTAGAATTTTGCTCTAAAAAATGAGATCTTAGTGAGATGATGGATACAGCAAGAAGCGCTAACAAAAATGATTATTTTATGGCTTTGGTTCGTAATTATTGTAATCCAGTAGAATTAGAGAGTGTAAGGCCTATTGCAAGGAAGATTTCCGGTTGGTTGTATGATAGTAGAGCCCTTGGTGAGTCTTGTAGCGAGGTGTTAGCAGTTGCTAGAAGCATTCAGGGAACGCAAATAAAAAGTAAGGTGCTTTTATGTTTAGTAAAATTTTATATCGATCAACGTCGGAGTGTGTTTTTTGCAAGAGTTGTGATTGAATACATCCAAATATCAGGCTTTAAAAGCTGTGCTAGGGCTGCTATTGCTTCGGAAGTGCGAAGAAGTCATGGTCAGTATTAAATGTGTGTAACAAAGGAATAAAAATGCAGCCCGTTCAATCTACTACAGTATCTGTGATGGCGCCACCAAAGGTTTTGCGCGTGGGGCCATGGGCGCGAAATAAGTTGTTAGCAAAGCTTTCATATGCAATGAAAATAAAGCCGGAGCAAAGAAAGAAATTTTTAATGAAGCTTGCAGAGTATGAAGTAATGCGATCTTGGCAATTTAGCTGTAGAGTGCTTGCTATAGTGCAAAATGTGGTCTTTCCAGTCTTTGCGATTATTAAGCGAAGTACTGGGGGAAGTCAATTTGCAGTGATAGAGGAGATAAAAGGAAAGTCAGCTGTGTATGCTGTTTTTGTGGAGCATCAGAGAGATGGAAGCAAATCAAAAAAGTTCAAAGAAATGCCGCGAGAGTCTGTTTATCAGATCGTAAGTTGATGTTTTTACATAAAAGGAAGCGTTTTTTACTAGAGGAGGGACTAAAGGAGAAGGAGAGGCTGGAGGGGTCTTCTGAAGTTTTGCGTATTGAGATCGAGGAGCAAATCTGGAAAACGGTCAAGAATTATTGAAATAAGTGTTTTTATTAATTAATTACTGTTTAGGCCTTAATTAATTTGTTAATATTGTATAATTCTGTTTTTTTAGGAGGTAAAAATGTATTCTTTAAGAGAGCAGGATGTAACTAAAAATTTTAGGCTTGATGCCTTAGCAGGTGTTGTAGCATGCGGAGACGACAGATTAAATCTTTATCAAACTCGGTCTCTAGTAAGGAACTATTTTAACGCTGAATATTTCTTTGATATCATTGATTTTGGTCGTGAGTTTTGCTATCAATATTCTGGTGATATTTTTTTTAGATTTAGAGTAGTAAAAGAGGCTCGTAAAGTAGTAGTTCAAGAAGGAGAAGAAATAAGGATATTCAAGCTATTTAAATTTGTAAATTTTGCGATGTTGAAAGAAGCAAAAAGCGAGATGGGGTTTTCTGATCCTGATGAGTGGTGGCGTTAAGCTCTAGCTTAAATTTCAATATTTTAATGATGTAATATAGTAAAATAGAGTTGTTATAAAAGGAGAATAAAAATGGATGCAAATCAATCGGTAGCTGCTGGAGGAGGGATGCCTCCTACAATGGAAGCTCCTGCAATGAGGCCTCCTGAAGTTTTGCGAGTAGGGCCAATAGCGCAAAGAAAGGTAATAGAAAAGCTATACGCCGTAATGAAAAAGCCCCGGGAACAAAGAGAAAAGGGGTTGTTAGAGCTTACAAAGTACAACGTATTAAAAGGTTGGAGGTTTGACTGTACAAATCTTGCCAAAGTAAGGGGTGTGGTGTTTCCTGTATTTGGTCTTATAAGAAGGAGCAGTGGTATGCCTTCTTTTGCCGTGATACAAAATATACAAGGCACATCTTGTGTTCGCGCTACTTTTTTTGACGATGGTCCTCAAGGGGAGAAAATTAAGAAGTCCAAAGATATGATGCCTAGGGAATATGTTATGTTAGTAATGGATATAGCTAAATAGGTTTGAGGGGTCTTGTATGAATTTAATGGACTGTTTTTTCTATACAGGACTTTCCATTGAAAAGTTTGTAAAGGTAATATAGTTTACGTTGTGTCATTTGGTATATTTTTTGTGGATACACAAAAAAACAGGTAAAGGTTTCCAAAGGATCAAAATCCTTTGGTGGGGTGTGGGGAAAAGTAGCGCATCTAAATCTCATCATTTAAGATTGCTTCGCGCTTGGCGTTCCTATTAAGTAATTGAATGTTGGTGTTATTATATCGAATAATTTGCGTTTAATTAGCAGTTAATGTAAACTATCTTCGATTTTTTATTTTTAAGGAGGAATTAGATGGACAAATATGGATCAATAGCTGCTCGATTGCATAATATAGTGACATGCGCAGTAGTCGATAGAAGGGATTTGATTGCTGGGTTTATGCAAGGTTGTGGAAGACATGTAGTTTTTGTATCAACTAAGATTGAAAGAGATGTTGCACCGTCTGTGTTTCCTTGTTTAGGATGTGTATTGGGAGGTGGAGGTAGTGGTAGGCGCTTCGTTCGCATAGAGAGCCAAAACTCTATTGGCAGTTCAAGGTCGTTTTTTGTGCATGATGGCTCTGGTGAGTTAGTTGAAATAGTGGCAGCAAAAGTTCAAAGAGTTGTTTTTGCAACTTCCACAAGTGGAAGTCAAGAAGGAGTAGAGGAGCTACAAGCATTAGCGATAAAGCGATTGGATGAATCTATAGCTGCAGTTGAGAAGAGGTTTACGGATCAAGAGCAGCGATTAGAAGAAGCAAAAGCAGCAGCTGTCGAAGAGCAAGAAGGTGCAGAAAGGCGTTTAACATATGAACAAGGTGTGTTAGAATCTGCAGAAGGGGAAGGAGATCGGGCCCTAGCAGAAAAAGATGTAAAATCAGCGAGGGAAGAACTAGTAAGAAAAAACCAGGTATTGGGGCGTTGTAGTGCTCAAATAACCTTTTTGAAGGAAAGAAGGGATGCAGCGTTAACAGAGTTAGAAGCAGAAAGAGCTCGGGTAATGAAAGAGATGCAAGCGTTAATTGCTCAATATGGAGCTGCTCCTGCGGAAGATAGTACTAGCGGAGGAGGAGGAGGCGGTGTTGCTGCCGCACCAAGACAAGCAGCAGCTGCTCCTGCGGAAGATGGTACTAGCGGAGGAGGCGGAGGCGGTGTTGCTGTCGCACCAAGACAAGCAGCAGCAGCTGCCTCTGAGGAAGTTGTAGCAGAAGATGAAATGTCTACAAGACCTTATGACCCAGAGCAAGATAAATATGTTCCACGTTTAGTTAGGTATAAAGATAAAGACGGGGTAAATGTGTACGGGGAAGCAAGTTACCTTAATCCTAATATGGTAACCTTAATGACCAACAAACCTGTAAATGGTACTAAAATAATTGTTTATAGTTTTGTAGATTCTTCAAAAGTACGCGTAATAGAGGAATAAAGGAATTTTTCTAATGATTCTTTGTGGATGCACAAAGAATCATTAGAAAGTTTCGTGTTATTCAATTAAAATGATGAGTTATTAATAGATTTGACATTAATCCACGCTTTTTTTATATTGCTGGCGATTTTTATTATTATTGGAGGTAAATGTTATGGAAAGATTAGGTTGTGCTCGAGGTAGTGCTGTATGTAGTGAGGCTGTTCACGTTAAGCCTGAGCAGGAATGTTTAGTATTCTCACTAGAATGGATTGTTCATGTTTGCTCTTTGTTGGAGAGTGGTAAACTTGATCAGTATTTAGGCTTAAGTGGTAGAGTGGAGCATTTAACTTCAGGAAGAGATTCACGAGCATATCATTGTAAAAAAGGATATAAAGTTTTCTACAGAAGAGTTGTAAGTCTTCGTGATTTTCAAGAAACACTTAAATTGGCAAAGATAACAGATAGCTCTGTGCATAGAAAAAATCTATTGTTAAACTTAACGACATATCCTTGTACTGCTCACATATTGAGTAATATGGATGGTCTTGTTGTAGGTGAATTTACAATAAGAGTAGCTATATTTAAACACGTAAAAAGAATTGTGCTTATTAGGGATGACAGAGAATATTCTACTAGTAGGCTCACCGGAAAGCAGGAAATGTTATGGCTTGAAAAGCCAAGTGATGGTTTTAGATTTGACTTGCAATTAAACACTTGGCGTCGCGATGATTTTGATCATATGTATGCTAATAAGCGTTGAGATGAATCTAATAAAGATGTTTTGTTTGACGCTGTTATAAGAAGTATTTAATCAAAGATAGAGCCTAGGACAGCGCCCCATATCTAGATCTCATCATTTAAGATCGCTTCGCGTTTGGCGTTCATATAGCGCACCATGTAATGGAGGTTGTGGATGGAGGCAAGCGTGTGCGCGGTGTATTCGTGTGCGGCGAAGAGGTGATTGAGGTAGGAGAGGGTATAATTTTTGCAGGTATGGCAAGGGCAATTTTCTTCGATGGGGGAGAAGTTGTTTTTGTAGATGGATTTGGTTACTTTTATGCCCCCTTCGTTGGTAAAAAGTGTTCCGTGGCGAGCAGCTTTGGTGGGGTAGGAGGAGTCGAAGGTGTCGATGCCGAGAGGGATAGCCTCTTCTAGTGATGTGAGGTCACCTATGCCTAGTAGGTGTACGGGAAATTCTTTGGGAATCTCTGGCATGGTATTTTGAATAATATCGATCATTTCGGCTTTATCTTTCCCGAGGCTCCCTCCAATAGCAAATCCATCAAAAGGATGCTTGCGTAAAATTTGTACACTTTTTTTACGAAGTTCTCCTGATAGGCCGCCATGCACAACGTTGTACATCGCTTGTCTTTGTGGGTTTTTTAGGTGCTCGTTGAGAGATCGTATTTCCCATCGATGTGTCCTTTCAAATGACTCGAGGAGTTTTTGGTCGGAGATGTGGTAGGGAGGTAGCTCATCGAAGGGGATGATGATATCTGCGCCGAGCGATTTTTGTATTTGGATGGATGTTTCTGGTGTGAGGAGGATCTTTTTACCATCGCGGTAGGAGCGGAATAAAACGCCATCTTCGGTAATCTTTAATACAGAGCCGCCCTTGTTTTTATTGCCGGAGCTTTTGAGTTCTTTGGCAACGCCGCCGTATGCAAGGGAGAATACCTGAAAACCTCCAGAGTCGGTGATGATGGGCATTTTTCTGTTCATGAAGGTGTGTAGTCCGCCTGCATTTTCTACTACTTCTGGTCCTGGTTGGAGGAGGAGGTGGTAGGTGTTACAAAACATGAGTTCAATCCCAATTTCTTCTACCATTTTGGAGTCGAGCGCCTTGATTGTTCCATTGGTTCCTACGGCAACAAATCCTGGGGTGTTGATCACTCCATGTGGCGTATGTATTTTTCCTACGCGCGCTCCAGATTTTTTGGAGGTGTGGATAATTTCAAAATAAAAGTCGGTAAGGGTGGTGCTCATCTTGCGCTCCTTGTGAGAAGTTTTGTGGCGGGGGTCATCAAAGTAATGGTAAATGCTTTTATGAAGAAGCTAAATAAAAAAATGGAGGGGAGGTCATTTAAAATGCCCGATAAAGCTCCGTAGGTAAAGCAGAAGGTGTCGAGCAGTTGGCATAGGAGGAGGGAAAAGAGCATGGATTTTTCGAAGGAAAAGCGGGAGCGAAATTTTCCAAAGAGGTAGGTGTCGAGCTTTTGGAAGGTGATCATGCAGAGAAGGGAGACTAAAAAGATGCGTGAAGAGGGGGTGAGAAGTGTTTGATATAGATTGCTAAAAGCGGCATTTTCGATAGGTCCTTGATAGGAGAGTAAAAACATTGCCATCAATGGTAAAAAGAGAATGGATAAAAGCCCAAGGAGGATGGTTTCATCAGAGGCTTTTTTCCCATAGCGTTCGCGAATGATATTGAGGGTGAGGAAAGATCCAATGGTATAGCAATCGGTGGTGGTGACGATGAGCCCAAATAGGCTTGTTTCTTTGAGGAGAAAGAGGTTGGCAAAAAGGAGCTGTAAGACAAAGATAGTGGAGAGCCCTACTCTTTCAAATTTGGAAAAGAGGTGAACTGAAAGAAGGATAGCCCCTATGTGAAAAATAAAGAGCAGTTCGTTCATGTTTTTAAGAGTTTTTTTAACTCCCCATTTTCGTGTAATTGGGTAATGATGTCGCACCCGCCAATAAATTCTTTGTTGATGTAGAGCTGGGGGAGGG
>JAHZKV010000119.1 GCA_022600215.1 bacterium | reverse complement strand
TTAGAAAATTATCAAAATAAAGACGGCTCTATTTCAATTCCAAAAGTTCTTCAGGAATATATGGAAACCGACGTTCTATTTACTCCTTAATAAAAAATTAATACTCCTACATTAATATTTTAAATTCAGGGTAAATTTTACTCGGTTTTTAAGATGTGAAAAACAATAAGGGGATCACTGCCCCTTTGTTATTATTGTAGTGTGGGTATGGATTCTCGAAAAAATCAAAGAAACAGGGGTCAAAGAGAGGGTAGAGGTACAAATAGACTGGGTGCTAGAAGGAATAGAGTTAGTCCTAGCAGAGAGAGGAACCCCCGAGAGGGGCGGCATACAGATAGGCTGAAGAACGAAAAGGAGAATCGTGAAAGGGAAAATTCAAGAGAAAGATAAGGAAATAGAGCCCTTAGCCTCAATTAGCTTTTTATTAACAAATGGCCTGTAAAATATCATTATAAACTAATCGGTATATTACATGAGTAGAAATAAAACACCTGATAGAACTCCTGGGCAGAAGAAAAGCAAAGACCAAAATAGAAACAGGTAGTATATGGCTGAAGAAAAGAAAAGCTTTTGGAAAAAATTATTTTCGATGTTTTCACGGTTGGCAAGTATTTTTAGGTTCAGTCACAGGAAGAATGTGACACGGGAGGCGGTTAAAGAGAAGCCAAAAGATCCTACGGTGAAAGAAACACCTGCCATTAGCCCGGAAACTAAGATGGAGCTTAAAAAAGATCCAAAGGAGCAGCAGTTTGAAGGTCTTTTAGATCAGGTGGCAGAAGAAGCAAAAAAACAAAAAGAGCCTAAACCACCTAAAGAGCTTTTGAGCGATCAAGAGGCGAAAAATGCGGCCAAGATGCTGCCAATTCTTATGGCGCTCAGCATGGCAACCATGGGGCCAGAGGAGGAGGTTAAAAAAACTAATGCCAAGGTTTCAAGTAAAAAAAGAAAGAAGTCAGCTGTTGGATTTACCGCACGGGAAAAAGGGAAAAGAAAGTTTTCTAGAGTAAAGCAACGATCTATTTAAAAGTCATCATGCTCTAAAGATTTTCCAGAAAGACTATTTTCTGTGGCTTTGTAGGCTAAGATGTAATGTTGTTGTTTTGTGAAATCGCACTTGTTAGATTCTCTAGTTTGTAAGAACGATATAACATTGTTTTTCAGATATGCATATTTTTCTGCTGTTACTACTTCGGATTTTACCATTGAATCTTCAGCTTCCTCTAGTCTTGAAGTTACAAGTTGCTTGACTTGTTTTGTAGTCTCATAATCTTTTTCAATGTGTTCGACTTTATCGAACGTTTTCAGATCTTTACAGATTTTTGGTATCTTTTTACCTAGGTCGTAATCTACTCCCTTAACTTTTCCGTATTCAATAAATAATTCATATAGTTGTTCTATATCAGGACCACAATCTTTTCCAGCTTTACCAAAAGAAGATTCATGCATTGATAAAACCCCTCCAGGCTTTAGCAGAGATGACATTACTTCTATGGCTTTTTTTGTATTAGGGAGGTGCATTAGTATGAAGCTTGAGTGAATCACGTCTGCTTGTTGATATTTTTTTGTATCAAGATTATTTATGTCTTCTAAGATAAATTCTACGTTTTTATGGCCGGATTTTTCTATTCTTGCTTGAGCTGTTTTAAGCTGTTCTTTGCTTATATCTAGGGCATAGACGGTGCCATTTGGACCCACTTGCTCTGCTAAATATTCTGTCATGATGCCGCTGCCACAAGCAATATCCCACACTGTCATACCTTCGCTCAAGCCAGCCTTTCTCAATTGAGAGAAGGTGTCTTCTTTAAAGATCTCATGCTGTAAGTCTAGGTTTGCTGCTGCTTGCTTCCCGACTTGTAGTACGTATTCTGGGTTTTTATCTTTATGGAGTGACATAATATTGCAATATTCTGTTGAACAGGTTTTACTTTATCATGTCTATAGAATAAGTAAATAAAGCGTTTGGTATTTTATAAGCCGGATTCTGTATAGTCTAAGACTATGGCTATCATTCATCTACGATTGCTATTACTAACAATCTTGAGCAGCTTACCCGGACGAAAACATTTGGAATTATGCTCTCTATTGAGAATTTCGTCCCTATTTAGCCTTGCTCCTAGTAGGGTTTACCATGCCGCTTTAGTCACCTAAAACGCGGTGCGCTCTTACCGCACCCTTTCACCTTAACCTTCCGAAGAAGGATGTCTACTCTCTGCTGCACTTTCCCTTGGGTCTCCCCAGCTGGGTGTTACCCAGTACTATCATTCCATGGAGTCCGGACTTTCCTCTCAACCTAAGCCAAGCGATAGCCCAAATGCCAAACGCTTTATTAACACGAATATATAGCATAATTTTGCTTTCAGGGCAAATGTTATAGGCAACAATCTCCTGAAGCAATATTAGTAATTTCTTAATATTTTAAAGGGATAATTAAAGCAATATAATAAACAAGGTAATTGATATGCCAAGACAGCAAGCATTAGATAATAATCCTTGGGTAAGGTTGATGCAGATAAAATTTGCAGAAGATATGGCTAAAAAAGAGCAAGAGCGTTTGCAGCATGAGAAGAGAGAGAAGGATTTGCAGAAGCTAATGCTTAAAAGGTTCATGGCGGACTTAGTGGAGAAAGAAAAGGGGGCAGAGCAGAGAGGCGATAAGGTTGCATTGGATGGTATTAGGAGAAGCTTTTGGCGCTACCATGATATGCTCCAGCAATTAGAAGGGGGTCCTAAGGATAAGGCAATGACAGAGGAGAAGAAGCAAAAGTTAAGCATAGCAGCTAAAATTCTTACGGGTTTGCAGATTGCTTTTTCTGGGATCAAAATGGCTACCAGCGCTTTAGTAAGTATAGTGAAAGGAGTTGCGGGTGCGC
>JAHZKV010000118.1 GCA_022600215.1 bacterium | reverse complement strand
TCCATAACAACCACTTGCTCATCTGTTAGAGTTGTTTCAATCAACTCTACAGGAGCTCCACACTCTTCAATGAATGCAACTGTCCAACCATCAATAGGAGTAAATGGACCATATAAAATCTTCTTTCCTTGAAGCTCTTCTTCTAAGCTATCTACTATAAATGCAACGTGTGCTTGCTCTTGTATTAATTTTGGAAAGACACACCCCTCATGATAACGACACCATTGAATATGATACTCGCTCTTATCATGCGGAGTAAGAGAGACTTGCCACTCCTCTACAAAGTACTCCCCTTCCATAGCTTCTTTTGCAATCAAGCAAATGTGATGATACCTTCTTCCCATAAGTCCCATTAACCAAAAAAAATTCAATTAAAACAAGCAATAGATGCAGATCACCCCAAGTAATAGAGATACAACCTGTTAAGGAAATTATTTTTTTTGTGAATAAATAGAAAAGTAGAGGATAAAGACCCTCTCCTTTCTTATTTTCTATTTCTTAGAGATATTAGGCATTACCTCTTCCACTAAAAACTGGACAACGCCGTTTACCGCTACCAAAGGATTGTTCCCTGAAGATCCCTCGGAAGATAACATTTGAGATAAAGTCTCTTCAAACTCATCACTTTGATTTACCTTAAACACATCCGTAACCACGCCACATTGGATAGCTTTAATTCCTACCTCTCTTGCCACAGCAAATAAGTGAGAAGCTTCACAATTTACTACATCGCAAGCATGCTGCGCAATATCTTCAATCACCCAAGGATACTCTCGATAAATTACATCTACAGCAGCTGCTTGCACACCAACTATTCCCTCCCATCGCTGCTCTACTACTTCATTAAGCTTTTGATCCGATGGGATTATTATTTGATCGGTATAATACTTTGAACACCCTTCAAAAGCATAAGCAGACTTGATTAAAAAAGGATCACCAACTTTTAATCCCTTTGTTCCCATCCCGCCTGCAAATCCATAAGCTAAAATAGTATCAATACCATAATAAGCAAGCTCCTCTACTAGCGCTGCAGAAATACATGCTCCATATACATGGTACAAACATAAAAATTTAGTGCCGCCAAAGGTTCCTATCTTTACACTATCTGGAGATAGATGCAAAAAATATTGCTCTTTTGTATCTTGAAGATCATATTTTTCAAGAATCGATGGAGATGGGCAATAGCCAATTACAGCAACCTTTATCCCTTCGAAGGTATCTTTAGAAAACCTTTCCCCTAATAATTTCTCTGGTGTTAAATGAGGCTCATTTAATTCAGTAGCATGCAACGCACAAAGACCTAAGCATGCTAATAATATATACAGTTGTTTCATCTATTCCCCCTTCTTCCAGTTTTTTTCTAACTTTGGCATTACCCTTTCCACTAAAAGCTCCACAACGTCATTGACCTTCAACAATGGATTGTCACTTGGTGCATCTTCATTCAACATATTGGATAAGCTGCCGCTACCATCATCTGTTGACGTATCACACATATTTGTCACTACTCCACACTGAATAGCTTTTATGCCCACATCTTTTGCAACAGCAAATATATGCGAAGCTTCACAATTTACCACGGCGCAACCATGATCCATAATATCAGACAAAATAGCATCTGTTTCTCTATAGATAATCTCCGTAGAAGCTGCTCTTACTGTTTTTAAAGAAAGAGGTGAAAAAGAGCCATCCTCTTTCAAAACCAAGAGATTCAAATCCTTATCTGCTGCAATTATTTCCTCATCACCATAGAATTTAGAAATGGTTTCCTTTGCATAAGCATCTTCAATTACAAATGCATCGCTTCCACAAACCTTTGTTGCATCCACTCCTCCAGCTAAACCATATGCTAAAATATACTCAATACCATAATAGGCAAGCTCTTCAATCAATGCAGAAGATACGCTGCCCCCATAAATGTGATATAAACATAAAAACTTCCTATCCCCAAAGGTTGCTATCTTCACACTATCTGGAGAAACATGAATAAAATACTGATCTTTTGTATCCTGAAGTTCATATTTGTGCAAAATAGGCGGAGGGGGACAATAGCCAATCACAGCTACTTTGATTCCTTTAAATACATCTTTTGGAAAAAAACTTCCCACCAATTTTTTTGGTGTTAAATGGGGCTCTGTCCTGTCTTTTGCTACTAAAACAGTAGAAAAAGAAGCTGCAAACAAAAATAATAGCTTCCTCATAATGCCTCCTTTATTTGGCAAAAAGGAGTGTAGAATAAATGTTTGTTTTTGCGTAGGTATTTCTTTATTTTGCACTTTACTCTTCCTAAATAGCTACTTCTAAAAAAGTTGAATTAAAAGAAGCAAAAGATGGATAATACCTTAAATCAAGGAAGTCAAATATGTCAAAAAGAGTAAATAATACCATGGTCCTACGAATCGAAGCTTTCTCTCTTACAATAGCTTCACTCTATTTATACCATATTATGGGCTACTCTTGGAAACTTTTTGTTATGCTTATCTTGATCCCTGATGTTAGTATTGCTGGCTACCTGCTGCGAAATACTGTGGGGGCATTTACCTACAACCTCTTTCACGTAAAAGTAATGCCTATTGCTCTTGCTGCATTTGCCTACTATACCTACTCATACGAGCTCTACCCTGTGGCGCTCACCTGGTTTACTCATATCAATATTGATCGCATGCTTGGTATTGGACTAAAAACTACCAAAGGTTTTCAACAAACCCACCTTGGCAAAATATAGATCCCTAAGCATTTACCAATAAAGCGGACTTAGCAACTATTTATAATTATTTTCCCTACCAAAAAAGTAGTAGAAAAAGAAATAAAAAAAAGAAAGGCTTTTTCTCACTTCTATCAAAATAGAGGCAAAAAAAGAACCTTTCTTTCATACAATAAAATGTAAAACAAGCAAAAGAGCTTATCTTCTACGACCGCCACGGTCGCTTCTTTCTACTCTTGGTTTTGCTTCATTAACAGTCAAAGTACGACCGTCAACTTCTTTACCATTCATAGCTTCGATAGCAGCTTGCGCTTCTTCAGAATTACTCATTTCCACAAAAGCAAATCCTTTTGATCGCCCTGTGTCTCTGTCTGAAATAATCTGTGCAGATTCAACTGCTCCAAATTCATCAAATAATTCTTTTAAACTATCGTTATCTAAACTGTAGGGAATGTTTCCTACATATATTTTTTTTTCTGCCAAAACTAATCTCCTAAAAAAGTATCTCTTAAAATTAAGCCAATTAGACATTTTTCTTATATGCTATCGAATATACTTTATTCTGCGTTTGCAAATTTCTAATGTAAGTATTCTTCCAGTTATCAAGAAGTCTAATTGCTTCTCCACGAGCTTACCACAATACATGACTTAGTTACGAACATTTTATTATTTTAATCTCTTTTTTCTGTAAATTCAGAAGAAAAAGGATAGTAAAAAAAATCTCCCTACCTCTAATTTTCCCTTTATTTTTGAGGAGATCTTTCTTAACTCGGATCCGACGTGTACATGATGAGGTACTCTAGGATCCGAGTTAAAAAAGAGATTACAAAAATAAAGGGGAAATTGGAGGTGGGGAGATTCGAACTCCCGTACTAGATGGCTCCATAATTACGTCTACATACATATTCACTTGTGAATAACCCCGCGAAATGCCGACAAGTGACAAACGCATATAACGTGGGGCTTTTTCTAAATCTCGAAATAATAGACCGAAAAAGAAAGCCTACTAGTTCATACCAAGATATATGACGATAAAATAGGACCTCTTGGTCAAAATCTTACTTTATCGGCAAAATCACCTTTCGGTGATTAAGCTGCAGCAGCTAGCATTGGCTCCTCGTTAAAGTGACCAATATCTGTTTTTCTGTTTGCATTTGTGTTTTTTCCGGTTTTTTAAGGAGGCCAACCAGAACCCTCCGTATGCAATAATTACTTATACTATCCAGGCGATACCACTCACCCCCAAGAATAAATATATACCCATAATAGCAGCGATCTCCGTTTTATAAAAGTAAAATTAATATTTACCTATCATTTAATGGTCAACTCGTGATATCCTAGTACGGTAACATACAACGTAAGAAGGCAAATGAATGGATTTTGAAAAATTAAAACTTGATAGCGAGATTGTGGAGGCAGTAGAAGCTGCAGGGTATACGAAACCGACCAAAATCCAAGAAGAAGCAATACCAAAAATTTTAGAAGGGAAAGATGTTTTAGCATCTGCCCAAACAGGAAGCGGAAAAACTGCAGCATTTTTGCTCCCTGCTATCCAAAAACTTAAAAATAATGAGCGTGCTGGCAAGGGCCCTAAAATTTTAATTTTAACTCCAACCAGAGAACTTGCACAGCAAATTACCGTTCAGGCAGAAAAATATAGCAAAAACATTCGAAAGATGAGAACGGTTTGTGTGGTAGGAGGAATTCCTTATCATAAACAAAGAGCAAAGCTTTCTCGTCCATATGATATTTTGATTGCTACCCCTGGAAGATTGATAGACTACATTCAGCAAGGCAAGATGAATTTATCTAATTTAGAGTTTATGGTGCTTGATGAAGCAGATCGTATGTTAGACATGGGTTTTCTAGATTCTGTCAACCAAATTTTAGAAAAGACCCCGAAGCAAAAGCAAACCCTTCTATTCTCCGCGACACTGGAGGGAGAGATTCTAAATATTGCTCGAAACTTTATGGATGATCCTGTGAAAATTGTTGCGCAAGGAACCAAAGAAAAGCACGAAAATATTGAGCAAAAACTATTGTATGTGGATAACCTCTCTCATAAAAATGAGTTGCTTGACCATTTACTCAATGCGGAAGACTTTACCTCTGCCATTATCTTTACTGCAACAAAGAGACATTGCGATGAGCTTGCAGACGAGCTTGAAGATAAAGGATTCTTTGCAGGCGCTCTTCATGGAGATATGTCTCAAAGACAGCGCTCTAGAACCATTAAAAGCCTTACCAATGACAAAATCCAAATCTTGGTAGCAACTGATGTAGCAGCACGTGGAATTGACATTCCATCTATCTCTCACGTAATCAACTTTGACTTGCCAAGAGATATTGAAGACTACGTACACCGAATTGGAAGAACAGGGCGTGCAGGAAAAAATGGAATTGCTATTTCCTTTGCAGGAAGTAAAGATATACACCTAGTTCCAAAAATTGAAAAGTTCACCGGACAAACCATTAAAGTGATTGAAATCCAGGGACTGGAACCAAAACAAAAGCCAAAAGCTACTGGTGATAAACCCAAATCCCGAAAAAGCAAACCTCGTAGATCTTCAAGAGGAGGGCGTTCTGAGTCTAAGTTTGGAAACAGAGGTTCCCGTGAAGGAGGGCGTTCTGAGTCTAAGTTTGGAAACAGAGGTTCCCGTGAAGGAGGGCGTTCTGAGTCTAAGTTTGGAAACAGAGGTTCCCGTGAAGGAGGACGTTCTGAGTCTAAGTTTGGAAATAGAGGTTCTCGTGAAGGAGGTCGTTCTGAGTCTAAGTTTGGAAATAGAGGTTCTCGTGAAGGAGGTCGTTCTGAGTCTAAGTTTGGAAACAAAAACTCTAGAGAAGGCAGAACTTTCGCTAAAAAAAGAGGCTCTTCAAGAAGAGAAGACTCTCCACGAAATGAAGGTAACTTCCGCTCAAGAACACGAAAAACGAAGGTTGTTGCTAAAAAGCCCAAAAGAAGATAGATGAAAAAGAGTAAGCATTTTGTCATTGGTAAAAATAGTGTAGAGGAACTCCTTGGGCACGCGCCTGAAAGAATACTTGCTGTTCACTCTTCCCATCATAAAGAGGATGCATTAATTAAAAAATTGCTCCTCCTAAGGAAGCCTTTTCACCAAAAGCAAAATAGAAAGCTGGAAGACCTTGTATCGTCGACCTCCCACCAAGGCTACGCTGTCGAAGTGAGCGCAAGGGAGAGTGTGCACATTGAAGATCTCATAGAAAAAGCCCAACAGAAAAGCAAAAGCCTTGTGGTAATGCTAGATTCTATCTTTGACCCACACAATGTAGGAGCCATCTTACGCGCATGTGAATGTTTTGGCGTAGATGGAGTAATCTACTCTAAAAACAAGGGCTGTAAAATAACCCCTACCGTTACAAAGATATCAATGGGCGCCTCTGAAATTGTCCCTCTTGCAGAAGTTTCAAACCTTGCAACAACGATAGAGAAATTCCAAAAAGAAGGTTTTTGGGCAGTAGCAGCAGAAGTTAGCTCTTCTGCAACATCTTTGAATGAATTTGAATATCCAGAAAAGACCTTACTTATCCTAGGTTCGGAAGGGACGGGCATTCAAAAAATCCTTTCTAAAAAATCTGATTTCCATGTCTATATCCCAATGAAAGGGAAAATTGACTCGCTCAATGTCTCTCAAGCAGCTACAGCCTTTCTCTTGGCCTTTAATTAAACATTATGATATCTTCTTTTGAAGATTATGGCAGCAGAACTTACCGCATTCTTTTTATATCTAGCTATCTTGATACTCATTGGTATTTTGTCGTACAAGCGCGGCCAAACATCTGATGACTTTATGCTCGGCTCGCGGGGAATGAATTTCTATCTTACCGCCTTTGCGGCACATGCAAGCGATATGAGTAGCTGGATTTTTTTAGCTTATCCTGCAGCTATTTTCACTTCTGGCGTTGGCAGCATCTCTATTGCAGTAGGCCTTACCACCTTTATGTTTTTAAACTGGCAATTTATTGCTCCAAAAATTCGAATTGAAACGGAAAAATTTAACAGCCTTACCCTCTCCTCCTTTTTTGAAAGCAGATTTTCTGACTCTTCTGGTATCCTTCGTATTTTCTCCTCCCTAGCTTGTATCATCTTTTTTACTGTTTACATCTCTGGAGGGCTGGCAAGCCTGGGCCTTTTACTGCATAAAATCTTTGGAATCCCTTATGGTTTTGGTGTTATCTTTGGTGTCTTTGTAATTATCCCTTACCTCTTTATTGGAGGATATGTAACGCTTGCTTGGACAGATTGTTTCCAAGGACTTTTTCTACTAGCAGTGATTTTACTTGTTCCAATTTCTGCAATCTATCTACTTGATGCCTCCTTTATAAATGTGCCAAGCTTTTTTACCCCAGAACAACTCCCTCTCCCCCAACAAAGCTGGTACTACCCCATCTTACAAATTTTTGCCTGGGGCCTCCCCTACTTTGGACTACCGCATGTCCTTACCAAATTTATGGGTATCTCTGATGTAAAAGAGATGTCCAAAGCAAAATGGGTAGGGATCTCTTGGCAAGTGATGGCTCTTTGTGGAGCAACTATTATAGGTCTCTTTGGAAAAGCGCTCTACACTTTTGGCTCTATCGATCCAGAACACGTCTTTGTAGAGATGGTAACTGCCATGTTCCCAGCCTTTCTATCTACCTTCATCTTATGTGCAATCCTTGGCGCAACAATTACCTGCATGGACTCCCAAATCTTAGTGGTAGCTACCTCAATGGCAGAAGACCTTTACAAAAAATTGATTCATAAAGAAGCCTCCTCACGCGAACTCCTTCTTGTTACCAGGTGGTCCATCTTTATCGTCGCAGGCATAGCATGTACCATTGCCCTCCTTTCAGGGCAATCCATTATGACTTTGGTTTCTTATTCCTGGTTCGGACTAGGTGCCTCATTCACACCAATTGTCCTTTTCTCTCTTTTTGGGAAAAACGTCACCAAAACTGGTGCTGCTGCAGGACTCATTACTGGTTGCGTAATTGCAGCTATTTGGCCATTATTCCCATTTGCAGCTGCTTGCCCATCGATGATCCCAGCCTTCTTACTCAGCTGTCTGATGATAAGACTTGTGAAATAATCAATAAGATAAATTTTCTTGAAAATTACTCTTTAGTAAATTAAAATATATATTTATTTTTTGGAGGAATACATGAGAAAATACCTTTTAGCTTTCTTTTTATCGACAAGATTATTTTGTCAACTATCTCCCGATGAATATATATGTTTTACCATAGCAAAATCAGGTACCAATCTAGCTCTTAAAGCTATAAAACTACTTACTAATACTAATCAATGTAAGCATTCTCATTTTACCTATAAACGATTTGAATATTCTAATCTTGATCCACTTTTTTCTGAAACAAATATGAAGTGTATTGTAAATGTTAGAGATTTTAGGGATATTTTAGTTTCCTGTGCACGTATTTTCCCTTATCTTCCTCTTCGGGAAAAACATCACACCTATTACTCTAGGAAATCTACGCTATCTCCAGAAGATTTTCATCTTTGGTTTACTTGCATAGACAAAAAATGGAAATATTACAATAAAAATATACCAAAAAGAGTGGACATGCTTCTTGATACATCCACTTATATGGCCAATGCAACATACGCTTGCATTAGTGCCGTTGAATGGTTAAAAGCTCATGAACACTTTAAGGATAGGATTTTATTGATTCGTTATGAAAACTTAGTCGGACCTAGAGGAGGAGGAACCGTCCATAAACAAATAGCAGAACTAAAAAAAATAGCAGACTTTTTAGAAGTAGACATTGACGATGGAAGGCTAAAAGAGGTAGCATCAAAACTGTATGGTGGAACTACTACATTTCAAAAAGGCCAATCAAAAGCTTACCAACCTTATTTCTCCACAAAAGCTAGAAAAAAGTTTTGGGCTCTTTTTTCAGAAGAAATGGAATATTTAGGATATACCGACTAAAATCTCTATCAGGGTTTTATTTCCTCAAGGTAAAAAAATTCTACCTTGAGGAAATAAAAAATCTTATAACACTTCTGCTGCAAGAGCAGCAAGTTTGGAGCGCTCTGTGTGTTGGAAGTAAATAGAGCCAAAAAGACCGTGATGTTTCATCTTGCCAACGGTATAAACAAGCCCATTAGAATCTCTAACTAAGTATGGGTTATCAATTTGTGTTGGATCACCAAGGATGACAATTTTGGTATTTTCACCTACACGGGAAATAAGCGTTTTAAGTTCATGTGGGGTCAAGTTTTGTGCCTCATCAATAATAATATAAGCATTGGAGAAGGACCTACCACGCATATAGGTAATTGCCTCTACTTGAAACTTATTACTTTCTAAAATCCATTTTTTTGTCTCTTGCCCATCTTCTCCCCCTGATTCGCAAATAAAATCAAGATTATCAAAAAATGGAGCCAGCCAAGATTGAAGCTTCTCCTCTTTTGATCCAGGTAAGAATCCAATATCTTTTCCAAGAGGCATAATAGATCTTGCGATGATCACTCTATTGTAAACGTTATCATCAAAAACCTTTTGCAAACCAGCAGCCAATGCTAAAAGCGTCTTACCAGTACCTGCATTACCAATAAAGGAGACAAGCTTCACTTCATCACGGAGCAGTAAGTCCAAAGCGCACTTTTGCTCTACGTTACGAGGTTTTACCCCCCACACATTTTGACGTCCTTTTAAAAGTGGCACCAATTTTTTTTCTTTTACATTCACTTTTGCTACCGCAGAGGAATTTTCCTCCCCTTTTAACACTAAGTAAGAATTAGGGTAATAGTCCCCATCTGGAATAGAGATTTCTCCCTCTTTGTAAAACTCATCAATCACCGTTTTTGGCACATCAACAGTATACACTCCGCGATAAAGCCCTTCGTAAGTCTCTTGATTGCTATGAAAAGTAGTAGTTACTACGCCAATAGTTTCCGCAATAATTTTTGTTACAGGATCTTTTGATACAAGCATCAAATCATGCCCTAACTCTTTCAATTGGTGAGCAGAAGACAAAAGACGATGTCTTGTTCTATCAGGAGAGAGTCCTGAAATGAAAGAATCTTTCTTTACCTCTCTTTCAATTAAGATACGAAACATACCACCTTTTTCTAGTGCAACGCCTTTTTGGATATCCCCTTTTCTCGCCTGCTCATCAATAAATTTCATTGCTTTTCGAGCATTTCTTCCCATCTCGCCGTGCATGGATTTCTTTCGATCTAACTCTTCAAGCACTACACCTGGAACAATGATATCATGCATTTTATAGTGATGAAAGGCAGAAGGATCGTGAAGTAATACGCTTGCATCCAGCATGCAAGATTTCCTATCCTTTACAGAGGATTTTTTATCCATTTAAACTCCATATGGTTATATTTGGTATTATGGTGAGACTAAGAGATATTTTTTTGGAAAAAGGGTTATTCAGCTGTCTCTCTCTTTATCGTTGTTTTTCTCTAAAACCTAGTTATGCCCTTTTTTGATTAGCGGAGCAACATTTTTTTTTAAAGGTTTACCGCCAAAAACTTAGGAAAAACATTGACTTGCCCAGCTTTACATGCAAAAATGAAAGTTAGGAGTGATAGAGTGATGGAATTTTTTTCTAAATTATTAATCTCTTGGGGAGTAGGTGAAAGCTTTTCTTGGGTTTTAGCGTTTTTAATTTCTTTAGGAATTATCATCACCATTGCCTATTCCGCGCACATTTTATTCAAAATTTACCTCCACCGCAGACTCAACAAGTACCTTGAGAAAAAGGGAGCCTATTGGGGTAGATATATCATTGATGGGCGCATTGTACATAGACTCTCCCACTTAGTACCAGCTATTATTATCTATACTGCCGTCCCTCTCCTATCTAGCCCAAATTTAGCCATTGATAATACCATTATTCGGTTCATTCAGGCCATCATGATGCTATACATCTTGCTTGCTTGTATCTTGGTGTTTAACTCCGCCCTCTTTATTGGAGAAAACATCTATAAAAGGCAAAAAGGGAATAAGCGCCACCCCATTAAAAGTTACCTACAAGTCCTC
>JAHZKV010000117.1 GCA_022600215.1 bacterium | reverse complement strand
TTTGGTGCAAACATATTTGGAAAAAAAAAGAAACCCTTTAGCTCACAAAGTAAATCCACCAGGACAACACGGTGCTAAAAGAAAGAAAAAATCTGACTACGGTGTTCAGCTGGAGGAAAAGCAAAAACTTCGCGCATGCTACGGAATGCTTCCACAAAAGACCATTGTAAAATACTACCGCCAGGCTGTACAGCTAGAAGGAAATACTCAAGATCTATTTTTACAAAGAATTGAGACAAGACTAGATAACATCGTATACCGATTAAAATTTGCCCTTACCCCTTTCCATGCACAACAACTTGTTTCTCATGGGCACATCTTAGTAGATGGCAAAAAGGTAGATATCCGCTCTTTCGAAGTAAAAGAGGGAATGGTAGTTTCTATTTCTGAAAAAGGAAAGAAAAATGCGCTAATCCAAGAAGCTCTAGAAAGATCTTCTGTAGACGTACCAGAATACCTAAGTCTTGATGGCCCTGGTATGAACGGTAAGCTACTTGTAAAACCACACATGGATCAAATTCCACTTCCAATTCCAGTAAACGTTGCGGTTGTATGTGAGTTCTTAGCTTACACTACCTAATTTTTTACTCTATTCTACAAATAGCCATTTCCCTATACTGGAGATGGCTATTTTTTTATCCAAAATTTTTGAGGGCTCACTATGTCAACCAATACCAAACAAAAGACAGCCTACCTTGGCGCTCACTGCTCAGCAGCAGGAGGAAGCTTTAACGCCCTCATCCAAGGAGAAGAAATTGGCGCTACTTCCATCCAACTCTTTACCAGCAACCAAAAACAATGGAAAGGGAGAACCATCACCCCTGCTGAAATAGAGAAATGGGAAAACCTAAAAAAAGAGACAGGGATTAGTAAAATAATGTCCCATGCCAGCTACCTAATCAACATTGGCTCCCCTAAAGAAGAACTGCGAGAAAAGAGTATCAACGCCCTTTGCGAAGAACTTAGCCGCTGCCATACCCTAGGAATAGATTTTCTCAACTTCCATCCAGGAGCAGCTACCACCTCCACCAAAGAAGAATGTATCGAAAGAATTATTGAAAGTCTCCTCTCCATGAAAGAGCTGGTAAGCCAAGGAGAAACACTCCTCGTATTAGAGGCTACTGCAGGGCAAGGAACCGTAGTAGGAGCAACCTTTGAAGAACTAGGAGATATAGTACGCGGCGTTAAAGGAGAGATCCCCATTGGTGTATGCATCGACACCTGCCACATCTTCGCTGCAGGATATGATATCTCCACCAAAGCAGGATGGGAAAAAACGCTTGAAGAATTTGACAAGCACATTGGCCTAGAATATTTAGTAGCACTCCACCTCAATGACTCCAAGTTTCCATGTGGCTCCAAAAAAGATCGCCACGAGCTACTCGGAAAAGGGGACATAGGGATGGAGTGTTTTAAGGTTTGTATGCAAAATAAAACCCTCGCCCCCCTACCAAAATATCTAGAAACACCAGATCCTTCCTGTTGGAAAGAAGAAATTCAAAAATTAAGGACATTTATCAAATGATAGAAGTAAAAGAGAGAACACGCAGAAAAACAAAAGCGATTAAATCCTCCCCAGAAATGATTGGAGAGCAAGTAACCGTAAATGGTTGGGTGCGCACGCACCGTGCTCAAAAGACCTTTTCTTTTGTAGAGCTCAACGACGGGTCAGAAGTTTCTAACCTACAAATTATCATAGAAAGCAAGACACCAGGGTATGAGTCGCTCCTCGAAAAGCTACAGACAGGGGCAGCGATCTCCGTAATAGGAACAGTTGTCGAAAGTCCAGGAAAAGGACAATCAGTAGAAGTACATGCTACCAGGTTTTCTATCATCGGCGAAGCACCATCAGACTATATCCTACAAAAAAAGCGCCATTCCTTCGAATTCCTACGAACTATTGCCCACCTACGTCCTCGTACCAACACCTTTGGTGCAGTATCCCGCGTAAGAAGTGCGATGGCCTTTGCCACACATAAATTTTTTCAAGAGAGAGATTTTGCCTATGTACAAACTCCCCTCATCACCGCCTCCGATTGTGAAGGAGCAGGAGAGATGTTCTCCGTATCCACGCTCGATAAGAGCAATCCTCCAAAAAATAAAGATGGAAGCATAGACTTCTCTCAAGATTTTTTTGGAGCAGAAGCCTACCTCACCGTTTCCGGTCAGCTAAATGGCGAAGCATATGCACAAGCACTTACCGATATCTACACCTTCGGGCCAACCTTTCGTGCAGAAAACTCCAACACCTCCCGTCACCTTGCAGAGTTTTGGATGATAGAACCAGAGATGGCTTTTGCAGATCTAGAAACGGTAATGGATCTAGCAGAAGATTACCTAAAGTACCTTGTAAGCTATGCCATGACAAAGTGTACAAGTGATATTGAGTTCTTCAATAAGTTTATCGATAAAGAGCTGATCGAAAGGCTTACCCATGTCATAGGAACTCCATGCACGCGCCTTAGCTATACCGATGCGATAGAAATACTCAAAAACTGCAAGAAGAAATTCGAATTCCCCGTCTCATGGGGAACAGATCTCCAATCAGAGCATGAGCGCTTCTTATGCGAAGAGCATTTCAAAGGGCCCGTAATCCTCTACAACTATCCAAAAGATATCAAGCCTTTCTATATGAGAGTAAATGAAGATGGGAAGACCGTTGCTGCGATGGACCTGCTCGTTCCCGGCGTAGGAGAGTTAATGGGTGGATCGCAAAGAGAGGAGCGTCTCGACATCCTCCTAAAAAATATGGAAGCACACGACCTCGATAAAGAGACCTACGATTGGTATGTAGATCTACGTCGCTATGGATCCACCCCACATGGAGGTTTTGGTCTAGGCTTCGAGCGCCTCGTCCAATACGTCACAAGCATGGAAAATATCCGCGACGTTTCCGCCTTCCCACGATATCCAAAGCATGCAAAATTTTAATATGTGGGGTTCCACCCCACACCCTGCTTAGGGCGCTGCCCTAAGAACCCGCTTAAGGACCGCGTCCTTAAGAATCCTATCGCTGAATTTTTTGTGCATGCACAAAAAATCAATGAAGGGTTTGCAAAGGGTTATTACCCTTTGCTGGGTTCTTAGGGCAAAGCCCTAAGCAAAGCTTTTTGGATGAGGTCGTAGGGGAAGCCACGGCGGAGGAAAAAGGCGATTGTTTTATCACGACCTTTGGTGGCAAGAAGGTGGC
>JAHZKV010000116.1 GCA_022600215.1 bacterium | reverse complement strand
ATGGTCTATTTAAATCCTACTGCCACCATTGGCGCGCAAATTGATGAAACTTTGCGCCTTCACTTCCCAAACTATACCTCTGCTAAAAGATATGAAAAAGCTATAGAACTACTTCATACCGTAGAACTCTCTGATGCAAAAAGCCTCTACCACCGCTATCCTCATGAGCTTTCTGGTGGCATGAGACAAAGGGTCATGATCGCTATCGCACTTTCCCCCAATCCACGTGTTTTTATCGCAGATGAAATCACTACAGCTCTTGATGTATCGGTAGGGCAAGACATTTTGATCTTACTAAAAAAACTCCAAAAAAACCTTGCTATGAGCGTTATCTTTATCACCCATGACCTTAGCATCATTACCCAATTTGCAAGTCGGGTAATCGTAATGTACAAAGGGAGGGTGATGGAACAAGGAAACACACAAGACATTTGCTTTTCTCCAAAGCATCCTTATACAAAAGGATTGATTGACTCTATTCCAACTATGGTTACCGATCCAAATAGCAGACTTCCTGTGATAAAGGTACTGCGAGATAAAATAGAAGGGGCCTGCCCTTTTTATCACAAGTGCTCTTTTGCAAAAGATACCTGTAAAGTAACCCCAAAACAGCTCACCTGGGAAGAAAACAGAGGTTACCTTTGTCACTTCCCATTAAACCAAGAACAAGAGGTCCTATGCCCACCAACACCCCTCTCCTTGAAATAAAAAATCTTTGTATCTCCCATAAAAAAGGGGGTGATTCTTTTCTTGCAGTGCAAGATCTCTCTTTAACCATTTATAAAGGGGAGACAGTAGCACTTGTCGGGGAAAGTGGCTGTGGAAAGACATCTGTCGCATGGGCAATTCTCCGATTACTAAAGAAAAAAAGTGGCACCATTTTATATAAAGGGCAAGAAAAACTCTCCCGGAAAGAAGTACAAATGATCTTCCAAGATCCATATAGTTCCTTAAACCCTAGAATGACCATTGAAGAAATTATCGAAGAACCTTTAATCGTCTATAAGATAGGCTCTCAAAAAGAGCGTAAAGAACGAGTAGAAGAACTTCTTGAGCAAGTATCCCTTCCAAAACACTACAAGTACCGCTACCCTCATGAATTAAGTGGTGGAGAAAGACAACGAATAAGTATAGCAAGAGCCCTTGCTCCTAAACCAAAGCTTGTCATTTGTGATGAACCAACCCATGCTCTTGATGTATCGGTTCAAGCATCTATTATTAATCTTCTTAAAGATTTAAAAGAGGCCCTCTCCCTTTCCCTCCTCTTCATCTCGCACGACTTAAGCTTGGTAAGAAATATCTCTGATCGCTGCTTGGTTATGTACAAGGGACAAATTGTAGAAACAGGGAGCATAGAAGCTATTTTTACCACACCCCTTCACCCTTTTACCCAAAAACTTTTAAGCTGCATCCCTGAATTTGGAAAGAAGGTATATATTGACTACGAGGCAAAAGAGGAAGAAAAGGTTATCCCTTCTGAACCTCTTGAAGTAGCAAGCCCGTTGCTACAAAACTATGTGGAGAATTTACAACACTCTATTACACAACTAAAACATACCATCGAATCACACCAAAGCGTCAAGAAATGCCCTTATCTAGAAATTTGTAAAAGTAAAAATCTAAAATGCCATAGGTTAGAGAAAAAAGGTCTTCCTGCAACATTTGAACACAAAAGCCTTTGCTCTACTGATACACCCTAATCCCTCTGAATAGGACTATCTTCCACACAAAAACTACCAATTACCCATACACGACAATTGATGATAGACCTCATCAAGCTTTGCGCAAGCGGTCCAATATTCTTACTTACCATCGCCCCAAGGATCAAAAGATCATACTCTGTTGTATCTGCTATTTCTTTAATAGCCTTCAAAGGCGATCTTGCATGAAGAGATCGAAGTTCGATTTCTACCTCCGCATCTAAAGCTATTGCTTGTGCTTTTTTTAAGATCTGAGAGGAATATTCCTCTCTTTTTGCAAGTGGTACGGATAATGGAATGGTGAGAGGCACTTCAATTACGTGTACTACTGTCACCTTTGCATTAAACATCTTAGCAACCCTACAACCTACTTGAATCGTTTCCGAGCCAAGGTGTCCTCTTGTAGGAATCAAAATAGATTTAACAGGAATATCACTAAGGCCAGAAATCTTAATCTTTTCAATTTCTACTTGTCCAAAAGCAGAAATTCTTCGTTTACGACGGTAGGCAAAGTACATGATTAAACCAAGACCAATCCAGGTAAATCCAAGCACTCTTCCATATGGTTTAGTAAATACTACAAGCAACCATACACCAAAGGTACAAAGAGCTCCAATGATGGCAGTGATAGGAATCCTTACCTTTCCAAAAGGCAGACAGCCCTTTATTCTGAAAGGTCTTTCCATGTCTGGGAACTTAATTCTATGGATAATCAATGAGGTATGAGCACAAAAGAATGCAAGCATCGCACCAAAATTATACAGATCTGCTAAAAAAGCAAGCTGGCCTCTACTTACCACCAAAATAATCATGGCACAAAAGGCAAAAAAGCAAAGGGATATATACGGCGTTTGCTTTTTCTTGTGGAGCTTATAAAATACCCTAGGAAGCTGGAAATACTCACCCATATTAAAAGCAAGACGCGAAGATCCAATCAAACCAGCATTTGCAGCAACTAATAAAATTACGGCAGCAAGCACTCCTATCCAAGGACCAAGTACCCCCCCTAAATAGGGAAGATGCGCTACAATCCCAGAAATAGGGTCATCTAGGTATTGTGTACTCAACACCTCTGGTGTAAGGACAGACAACGCTACTAAAGAAATCCCAAGGTACATGAAGATAAGAATTGCCATCGCAAGCATAATTGCGCGAGGAATAGTCTTTGATGGATTCTTTGCTTCTGAAGATAGCTGGGCCATGGACTCAATCCCTGTATACGCCACCATCGCCATCGCCACCCCGTGGAAAAAATGCTCCCAGGTAGGTGACCATAAGATGTCCGTACCATTTATTCGTAAATGCTCAATAAATTTTGGGAAATTCACCACAGTAAAAACTGCAAATATAATGATTACTAATTGAGTTAAGATAGTAATAGAAGTGAGTACTACCGATATTCCAGTAGAGCCTTTAATTCCACGAATATTGAGAAATAAAAGCACCACGATCAAAAAGCAGCTGAGCAATACCTTGGCTTCCACTTCCATCAATATAGGAAAGAAATAAGATAGGTAGGGAGCCACAGCAAAACTAGAAATTGCAATGGTCACTATAAAATCAAGCAATAATCCCCATCCCGCAATGAAAGAGACAAAATCATTGAATGCCTTTCTTGTGTAGGTAGCACTTCCGCCTGATTCTAAAAAAACGGAGGTCATCTCTGCATAGGTAAGAGCTGTACAAATAAATACCCCCCCTGCCATCAAAAGAGCAATTGGAGTCGCTCCCAAAGCAAAAAAAGCTGTAATACCTAATGCATAATAAATGGAGGATCCCATGTCTCCATATCCAATGGCAAACACATCAAACAAGTTAAGAACTCGTTTCATGGCGCCACGATCTATCTGGGAAATCTTATCTTTCATATGCTGTTAGTAACATAAAAAGCTAATCTCTATCAATAAATTTATTTATTAATGGATGACACACAACGAAAACCGTATGTTTTGTTCATTGTACCAGGATTATTTCTAAACCGGTGTGAACAACGCATATCATCAATCAAACTCTTCCAACAACCACCACGCAAAACACGGTACACTCCCTGCTTTGGTCCAGGTGGATTATCTGGCTCAATCTCTGATGTCTCATAGTAGCTATAGTCATACCAATCTGAGCACCACTCATACACATTTCCAACCATGTCAAAAAGACCATTTTTGGATGGTGGATAACTCATTACAGGGGTAGTATCAGAGCTGAAAAAGTTCGCCTGAGATCTTTCCACCTCTTCTCCAAAAGGAAAAATATTTTTTGCATTCCCCATGGAAGCTGCCGCTTCCCATTCTGCTTCTGTGGGCAAGCGCTTTCCTGCCCACTTAGCATAGGCCTTCGCTCCATAATAGCTTACTCCAACCACAGGATGCTTTGCATAGCCTGTTTCAATGGTAATCTCTCCACCATGTCTTTTAATACGAGATTCTTTGAGCAAAATCGTATCATGGTTAAGATTGTCTTTTTCTCCTTCCATTACCAGTAGGAAACGTAAAAACTGCTCATTGGTCACTGGATGAATATCAATTTCAAAAGGATCAAGCTTTACACGATGGCGAGGTTTTTCATCACGAGCTCCAATATTACTTCCTCTGTCATACTCCCCACCTTCTACTAAAATGGTATCACTAATAAGAGGCTTAATCCCCTCTGTATCTACCTTTTCTTGCTTATAAGCCCCCACGTACTTCTCTTTTTTAAAAATAAGCGTTGGGTCTTTCACAAATTCTTTTGCACGCCCCTCTTTCGGTTGTTCTACTTTTTTCTCTTGCAAGGAGGCGGACATAGACATTGGCTTTGCTTTTACCGTTTTTGCCATTTGACCAATAAGACTTTGTTCTAACTGATCTATCGAGACCATGCTTTCGTCAACAGAAGGTATTGTTTGCGTGTTTACCGAAGAAGATGAAGGAGGAAGTTCTTCCTGAGCAACTGGAGCAGGTGGAGTCAATTTTTCTTCTGCAAGAATTTTAGCCTCTTGTGGAGTTTCCGCAGCAACATAGACAAGCTCTTCTTTTTTCACCTCAGGGCTTTCTTCATAAGGTTTTGCAGCAAAAGTATAGGCAGAGGCACCTGTTGGAACATTTACCTCGTCTAAACTAACCATTGGGGAGGTGCTTTTCATTAATTCAATTAGATTATCTGGCCTATCCCCTGGAAGTTGTTTCATAGTAGAGGTGACAATTCTATCCCAATCTACTGCTGTATTCTTATATACAGAACTTGGCATTGCATAATTTCCTTCTGGAAGGTACCCCATCAATAAGAAATAGGTCAAAACACCAAAAGCATACACATCGGCTTTATAGGTAGCTTCTATATCATCTGCAAAGCGCTGCTCAGGTGCCAAAAAGGCAAACATTTGCCTAAAACTTTGTTTTTGCTGCAATTCACTCTTCGTACCAAAAGAGTTTGATAGAGAAGAGACCATATGCGAGAGCATAAAGTTTTGCCCTAAAATATGAGCAAGCCCAGTATCGGTAAGCTTTACAAAATATCCACCCTCCTTTTTTTCTGCGAGCAAAATATTGGTAAGCTTTAAGCTCCCATGGAAGATTGGCTCCGATAGCACCGATTGACTGTGGATGTAATCAAGAGCAAAGGCTACTTGCTTCAAAATCTCCAAAATCTCTTCTTCTGAAAGCCTTTCACTACGAGTGGTCAAATAACTAGCAAGATTCATGGATAGAGGCGCTTTGTATGGAACAAAGTCAGAAACAATGAAGAGTCCATCTTCATGGGAAGATACATTATGTACAAGGGCAATATTCTCATGATCCAATGCAGCAATTTTAGCAATTTCTTCAGAAAACTTACTTTTAAAGCCCTCTTTTTCTAGCAGATGGTGCGGTAAAAACTTAAGGGCAAAAAGCTTTTTAATAAATTTATGCTCTGCCAAATAGACAGGGCCTAAAGAGCCTTCCCCAATAATTCTTTTGATTTCAAAATCACCAACATCTTTTCCTTCCATAAATAGCCTCACCAATTAACGGTTATTAATATAGGATAATTAGACCAGCAAGTCTATTAAAATATTCCAAGCAGCTTAATCAGGAAAAAAGCTGCAGCAAAGATCCCAATAAATGCTATACCCCAAAGTAGATTAGAGCTCTTAAAAAAAGATCTCTGCAAAGATCCAGCGCGCAT
>JAHZKV010000115.1 GCA_022600215.1 bacterium | reverse complement strand
TTTATTACTGGTTGCACTGATCATATAGCCATAAATATATCAGAAAAAAAGCGTCAAATCTAGCTTAAAGCAACTTTTTTTGTTCTGCAAAAACCAAAGCAGAGAGCAAAAAGCTGTCCTTTAAACGAATTTTTTTCTTTTTATTCTTTACATCTACTACCATGTACCCCTTTGCGATGCCTTCCTTTATTTCTGCAAGACTTGCTGTAACAGATCCCATAATAGCTTCTGTATAGTCTTGAGAAACAAAACCATTACTCTCAATTTTTGCATAGTAAATAGGAACAAGATAAGCAATAGTTCCTGAGTATGGAATTACTTCTCCAAGATATTGAACAGAGCTTGCAATCATCCCTGTTTCTTCTTTTAATTCCCTTTTTGCCGCTTCTACCACATCTTCTTTTTGATTGATCCTTCCTCGCGGCAGCTCTAGCACCCAATCTCTAATAGCATGACGATAGGTTATATTTAAGATAATTTTTTTATCTTTGGTCATGGGAAAAATGGCAACTGTGTTATTCCCACTATCTTCTGCTTCCCCAGCTTTTACTAAACGATTGTAGGTACCAATTGCTCCTGAAGGGTAAATCACTGCATCTCGAACCCATACCCAATAACGATCTCTTGCTACAATCCCTGTACGCGCATGTTCATGAGCCTCTTTAGGAGATTCCCCAGCCTTTATATATCTTTTTGCTTGGTTTTCCTCAATTTTTTGTACCGTTTTGGGATCGATAATAACTTCAATTTGCCCCTCTTTATAGTTCCCTAACTCCCCATGATTTTCACTTTTTAAAAAACTTAGATACTCCTTAAAATGGTCATCTATACGAGGATGACTTTTTGCCATAAGTAACATAGGTATCATAGTCAATATGGTCAGCAATCTATAAGTGCTCATCTCTACTCCTTCGAGAAAATAGACGTGCGATCTTACCAACAATTGAATTATCCTAGCAAGATTTTTTTTCAAAATATTTTCTAATAGATGATTATCAGAGCTTTTTTAATACTGCCACCGTTTCTACATGCATTGTCTGAGGGAACATATCAAAAGGGGTGGCTTCTACCAGCCGGTAGCCATATTCCATGAGCATTTTTATGTCACGAGAAAGAGTTGCTGGATCACAAGATGTATAGACAATTTTTTTAGGTGACATCGAAGAAATGCTTTCAATCACTTTACTGTGCACCCCTTTTCTGGGAGGATTGATAAATACGGTGTCAAATGATCTCCCCAAAGAAACATTTTCTACCTCCCCTTCGATGAAATCAACAAAAACACCATTTCGCTTAGCATTCTCTTTAGCATCTACCACAGCTTTCTTAAAAGACTCTATCCCTGTTACTTTTAACCCTCTTTTTGCAAGAAAGATGGCAAAGGTTCCAATGCCACAATAAGCATCGAGCACTAACTCTCCCTCTTCTAAGGAGGCATACTCAAACGCCTTTTCATAAAGCTTTTTTGCGACATTCTTATTCACCTGGAAAAAAGAAAATAAAGAAATTTCCACCTCTACTCCCAACAAGCTTTCCTGCAACGTCCCTTCCCCTTCTAGAATCACTTCTGAGTCTGGGTAAATACTATTGCTTGCCTTTGCCTTTTTTCCATAGACCACACCCTTTACATCCAACAAAGCCATTATCTCTTTTGCAGCAGCTTTTAGCTCTTTAGTAGGGCTTTGTAATCCAACAAGTCCTACCAATACTTTTTGTTCCTTTTCGCTGGTTCGCAATACAAGATGTTGGAGCATCCCCTTGCCCCTCTTCTCATCATAAAAAGAGAGGTTACTAGAAAGAAGTATCTTCTTTACTTGCTGATACACCTGGTCAGCAAAAGGGATGTGCAACAAGCAACTCTTTATATCTACAAGGGCGTGACTTCTTTTTTGGAAAAAGCCAATCTCCTTTTTCCCATTTTTCTGGAGTAGGGGAAAAGTGATCTTATTTCGATATCCAAAAACCTCTTTTGAAGGATTGCAATCGGCCACATTCGGATTTTCTATCCCTCCAATTTTTTGAAGGGCATGTACTACTTTATTCTTCTTTAACTGCAATTGTAATGCTAGATCTGCATGCTGGATTTGACATCCTCCACAAACACCGAAATAAGGACAAGGAGGATCTGTGCGATGGGGTGATGGCTCTATTAAACGAAGAAGCGCTCCTTTAGAATACGTTTTTTTGGAAAGGGTCACCTCCACCTCTGCTTTCTCTTGCGGTAAAGTTCCTTCCACAAAGATCACTTTTTCCTGAAGTGTTCCCACTCCTTCCCCAGTAGACGTGAGATCTCTAATTACAACCTGTTCTTTTTTCATGGAAAAAATCATATCTCTATTTTGAATTGATTGCCATATTTAATTTTTTTTGATAACGTGAGAAAATATTTAAAAATATTTTTATTATGAAAAAAGTTCACCTACAACATCTATCTAAGGATAAAAAGTTAATAGAAGCTATCTTTGCTCCAGAAGATGGAATGAATCTGCTAAGTCTTACCAAAGATGGGCAAGAATTTATTGCTCAAGATACCAAAGAGGAATTTGAAAGACGCTTTGCTGGACTAGGAGCCCTTATTGGTCCCCACTTTTATCATAGAAAACAAGAAAGCATCCCAGCAGTAGATGAAAAGATATTTCCCCATATTGCCAATTTAGATCTTTCCAAACCTACTGATCCCCTCTCTCACGGCATAGGGAGATATTGTAAATGGAATTACTCAGAAACCTCTACGACAATCACAGGGCATTTAAGTGGAAAAGATACACAGAACGGCCACACCCTTGCAAGCTTAGAAGGATTTGACTTTGAGTTAACTTACTCTTGCCATGTGTCGGCAACAGGGCTTACCATTACCTACGAAGTAAAGAGCGAACATCCTGAAACTACCATTGGTCTCCACTACTACTTAGCACTTCCAGGGGGCGAAGGTTTTGTTCACATGGATTGTAAAGAAGAATACAACGACCTTGGTACATGGAAACCTATCCCCAAAGAATGGAAAAATGATAAAGGAGAGCTCTTCTTTAATTTAAAAGAAGAGAGTGATTATGGATTTTTACCAAGAAGCGAAAAAAATGAAGGAGCAGCACTCCTTAGCACTCCTGATCGAAAACTCCAGGTAAGTTATAAAGCAAGCAGTGAGCAACACGCTTTTCAACTATATCATCCCAAAGATGCCTCTTTTGTTTGCATTGAGCCTGTTTCTGCAATCAACCCAAGAGACCCCAAAGGATCCAATCATAAACTACAAATAAGGTTGGATATTCTATGAAAAAACTTTGCTTCCTTTCCTTGATGATC
>JAHZKV010000013.1 GCA_022600215.1 bacterium | reverse complement strand
TAGGAACTATCGATTGCAGATATGAATTCTTCATTTTCCCATCCAGTGTTATTTGTACCAATGTCTTTATATTTATAGAGTTCTAAGAAATTAACAGGATCCTTGTAGTCAGCAATTCTTCCGCTAAATGCTAATTCGAATTTACCTTTAGAGAGTTTATCTGCAAATACTTTAAATTCGAGAGGCTCTAAGATCACGTCAATGCCTAATTCCTTTCTCCATTGATCTTGTACGATACTGGTGACTTTTCGGTTGATTTCTGCATTAATGTAAGAGAGGGTTAGAGTTGGAAATTCTTCTTTGGTTATACCAAGCTCTTGCAGTGCTGTTTCTAGTAATTGTCTAGCTACTTTGCTGTCTGCATCCATAAAATATTCTTTCTCTGTAAGACCCATTGACTTCGGTATAATGGTAGTTGCTGGAGTTATACTTCCTGGAAAGATGTTATCAGAGATCATTTTTCGATCGATAGCAAGGGCTAAACTTTTACGAAAATTGATATTTGCTAAAATCTTGTTTTCTATATTGGTTCGTATCCAGTAGGTTGCAAGAAAGAGATCGGAAAGCATGGTGCCATTTTGAATATGAAAATCTAGTACATCAGTGGGAATGGTGGAGCAAGGGGAGCCAATATGGTGAAGGGTTCCCTCCCTGAATAAATTGTATGCAGTAGTTTCATCCAGCATCACTAAAGTGATCTTTTGGAGACGAACAACATCTTTATCCCAGTAGTGATTATTTTTTATCGCTACAATAGAGTCTCGCATTTGCCATTTGATAGGGCGAAAAGGGCCATTACATACATATGTTTCTGCGCTATGAATCCATTTTGGTGTTTGCTTGTCCACATATCGATTTACTGGGAAATAAATTGGTAAGGAGAGGAGCTCAATAAAAAAAGGGATAGGTTTTTCAAGCTGAACGATGATTCTATAGTCCCCATCGGCATAGGCACAAAGTTCTCTTGGTTGCATATGACCATTTTTGATTGCTTTTGCGTTTTTAAGATAGTAGAGAAAAGAGGCATTTGGGGAGGGAAAGTCTTTATTTAATAAAGAGCGCCAGGCATAAATAAAATCGTGGGAGGTAACTTTATCACCATTAGACCAATAGGTTTTTTTTAGTTCAATGGTATAGGTCTTTTTATCCTCTGAGACGGAAAAGGATTTGGCAATTCCTTCTACAATTTTTCCTTCTTTATTTTTTCGAAAGAGTCCTTCATTGAAGTTCCTGATGAGGTTAAAATCTCGCAGAAGCCTTGCTTTCCTTGGATCAAGTGTTGCTGGCTCTGCTCCAATATCTACGGTAATTTCTTGAGCGATAGGCCCTTTTTTCTTTGTAGTACCACAGCCTATAGTGAGGAGAAGCAATAAAAAAAGAGAAATTTGTCTTAGAGTAAGAAAGGATAATAATTTAGGAGGAAAGATATGCATATTTAAAATCAATAACTCCTGTTTTAGAAATGGTTAAACCTTTTAAGTTTTGGTTTTTGAGATAGATCATATTTAGATGATGCATTGGGATCACAGGCATTTCTTTGATAAGAATTTCTTCTGCTTGAGACAGCATTTCGCTTCGCTTTTTTATATCGAGAGTTTCATAGGATTGTTCTAATAGACTTTTATATTGGTCATTTTCCCAAAAAGTGTTGTTAGTTGCCCCTTCTCTATCTTTAAATGTTTCAAGAAAATCAAGTGGCCCTTGAAAATCCGCGATTCTGCCGCTATAGGCGAGCTGAAAATCCCCTTTTCCCAAATCATCAAAAAATATTTTATTTTCTTTTGGATGGATAATAATTTCCACCCCCAGTGTTTGCTTCCAAACGTCTTGGAGAATAAGAGCAACATTGTTATTAATTTGACTAGAGATAAAGGAAAAATGTAATGGGGGAATGTCAGAGAGTTCTTCTCTAGCAAGCTTTATATGTTTTTTTGCTGCTTCAAGGTCGCCATCTTTGAAGAGGTCGTTTTTATTTAGCCTTTCTGAAGTTGGAACGATGCTTGTTGCTGTTTCGAGCATACCATTAAACAAATGAAGAGAAATAGATTTACGATTTACAGATAAGGCCAAAGCTTTTCGTAGGTGGATATTTTGTAGAGTCTTGTTTTTTGTATTTATGCGAATCCAATAGGTTCCTAAAAATGGGGAAGAAATGATAGAGCCTTTTTTTTCACATTCCTCCATTGCTTCTACAGGAATATTGGAAAAAGGGGATCCGATATAGTCTAGTTGGTGATCCTTAAATAAATTATAGGCGGTATATTCATCTAGCATCATCATTTCAATCATATCCAAGCGGACATTTTTTTGATCATGGTAGGTAGGATTTTTTTTGGCTAGGATGCTGTTATTATTCATTTTTTTATGTATGCAAAATGGGCCATTGCATACATAAGATGAGGGCTCTTCTGCCCATTTAGGATGAATTTTATCTATATGACGATGAACAGGAAAGGCTATAGGGAGGGCTAGTAATTCAAGTAGGCATGGCAGGGGTTTCTCGAGAACTATTTCTAGGCAATAGTCGTTTATAACGTTTACTCCCAAGGAAGAGGGGGGGAGAGTTCCCTTTTTTATTTCTTTTGCATGTAGGATGGGGAAGAAAAAGTGCGCATTAGGAGAAGGAAAATCTTTTTTAAGCAAACTTTTCCATGTATAGAGGAAGTCATGCGCGGTTAGTGGGTCTCCATTAGACCAAACAGTTTTTTTTAGTGTTATGGTACATTTTTTCTTGTCTGGACTAAAGGAATAGTCTTTAGCAATACCCGGCAAAGGGCCATTATTTGTCATTCGAAATAATCCCTCATTAAATGCAACAAGGATATTATAATCATTCAATATTCTTATTTTTCGAGGATCTAAAGTGGTGTAATCTGATTCAATATTGATGGTGATTTTTTGCTGGCTTTTGGCATCTTTGTTTGTGCAGCAGGTAAGAATCATGGCAAGTGGCGCAAGTAAGATCCTCTTTGCAT
>JAHZKV010000114.1 GCA_022600215.1 bacterium | reverse complement strand
TTTGGGGGCAGCTTTCCTGTCATGATAGAATATTATGAAAGTGATAAGGTTGGTGTACAAGAAGATTTTGAAATTTCTCGTATTAAAGAGCTTGCCGCCTTTGACAAAGATGGCCACCTCTCCGCAGATATGCTGCCAGAGATTGCCAAAAATGAGGTGATCTTTGCCAAAGAGTTATATAAAAAATTTAGAGACTGCTACGAAGAGAGCGACGACCTACCAAAAAAGCTTGCCGATCTTATCCTCACCGAAGAATATGAGCCACAAAGAGAGATCGAAGCCCTCTCTTCTTTCACAAAGCGCGCGGTAAAACCACTAGTAGAGATCTTACAACAGGATCATTTTTACAATCCCATCAATCCAGGGTACGGAGTAGCCCCCATCCATGCAGCTCTTTCCCTCAAGAAAATTGGAAACAAAGACGCTATCCCCCATCTATTCAATGCTCTAGGAAAAAGCTTCTCGGTAGATGAAATCATCATCGATACGCTCATCTCTTTCGGAAGCGCAGCAGAAGAATTTCTCAGTGATCGACTAAAAGGCATCCCTTACACCAAAGATAACTACCTAGCAGCTCTAGCGCTATCATCTTTCCCAGTAAAAGATGAAACAGCAGAGCTCGCCCTCCACCTTCTTTCCAAAAAAGAAACCTACGATCACCCATCCTATGTTTCCTACCTAATCTGCATCTGTGAAGGGCTAGAAAATGAAGCAGAAAGGGAAAAATTTTGCAAAATAGCAGAAAGCAAAAATATTCCAGAACCTATTAAAAATGAAATGAAAGTCGTCCTTGGCTTTTGGAAGTCATAAGTTTACCCTGTTTTTCTCAAAAAAAAGCAATTCCCTCCTTGATTTTTGTAGCTCCATCCGTTATTTAAAGATTATATTAACAATTTTACCAATCCATGCACGATCCACTTATTTTCATACTTGCTGGCGGAGAAGGAACAAGGCTTCGCCCCCTAACTCACCATCGCTGCAAACCAGCTGTTCCGTTTGGTGGACGCTACAGGCTCATTGATGTCGCCATCTCCAATGCCATGAAAAAAGGATATGAAAATATCTATGCCGTTACCCAATTTTTAGAAGAATCTCTATCCTCGTATCTCCATGAGGCACACAATGATAAAGTGAAAATTCTTCCATCAAAAGAAAATGAGTATAAAGGAACAGCCGACTCTATTCGAAAAAACCTCCCCCTATTAGAAAAAAGCACCTCAGAATTTGTAGTCATCCTTTCTGGAGACCAGCTCTATTCCATGGACTTAGAAGATGTTCTAGATTCTGCAAAAAAAAGTGGAGCAGATCTCACCATCGCCACCTTGCCAATCAATGAAGAAGAAGCAACAAGAATGGGTGTAATGAAGCTTTCTGGCAGCAAAGAAATTATCGACTTTGCAGAAAAACCAAAAGAAGAAGCTCTTTTACAAAAATTTGCCCTAGCTCCCAAAGAAACCAATATTATACACGCTTTAGATGAAAGAATCTTCCTAGGATCCATGGGAATTTACGTATTTAAGCGCGATGCCCTTATCTCCCTCCTACAAGAGGAAGAAGGGATAGATTTTGGTATGCATATCATCCCTAAACAACTCTCTATTGGAAAAACCTTTGCTTATATCTTTGATGGGTATTGGGAAGATATAGGAACCATTAAGTCGTACTACCAAGCAAATCTTAAACTCATCCAAAGCAGGCATACCCTTGACATCTTCAGCAAAGAATCCATGCTATTAACAAACCCTATCACCCTCCCCCCTGCAGTGATTGAGAAGACGATGATAGAAAAATCCATTATCTGCGATGGCTCCATCATCCTAGCAAAAGAAATTTGTCATTCCCTTATTGGACTAAACACCTGTGTAGGGAAAGGCTCAATCCTTTTAGGCGCCGTGAGCCTTGGAACACTTTCAGATGAAGGAAAAACACGTATTGGAGAGAATTGCTTTTTAGAAAAAGTAATCATCGATGAAGAGGCGTTAATTGAAGATGGGGTAGACCTCTCCCTACATGGAAAAGAATTTCCTGATGGAGATATTGGTCCTATCACCATCAAAGATGGCATCATCATTGTCAAAAAGGGAAGCGTAGTACCATCAGGGTTTTCTCTCCTTGAAAACAAAGCAAGACTCTCAGCGTAAAGCTAATACGTTTTTATCTCTTCCACCTATATAATTAGATCGTGGGCCCTGAGCAAAATGATGAAAATTGTTTTTGCAAAATGGGCCCACATCCTTTATGATAAGCTTCATGACTGTATGGACCATATCTGATCTTCACCTCTCCTTTGGAACACCAAATAAAAATATGGATGTATTTGGAGATAAATGGAAAAATCACCCCGATAAAATCAAAGCTAACTGGGAAAAGGTGATTAAGGATGACGACCTTGTGCTCATTGCTGGTGATGTAAGCTGGGGCCTCAAACCAGAAGAAGTTTTACCTGACCTAGAATGGATCGATGCCCTTCCTGGAACCAAAGTAATTAGCAAAGGGAACCACGATTTATGGTGGAAGTCATCCACCAAAGTACGCAAACTCCTCCCACCTTCTTTACATATTATCCACAACGATGCCTTCACTATGGATGATATTACCATTGGAGGTACAAGGCTTTGGGATCACCCCGATCTAAACTACTACCAATTTATCGACATGAAAGAAATTGATGGGGTGAACATCAAAAAGAAAGAGTACTCAGAAAAAGAAATAAAGCATGATGGCAAGATCTTTAAAAATGAGCTCGACAGGCTTGCTAGATCTCTCGATGCTATGGATAGAGGTGCCAAGCACCGCATCCTAATGATCCATTATCCTCCCATCCCCCCTGATCGCTCCGACAATGAATTCTCCCGCCTTATCAAAGATGCAGAGATTGAAATTTGTATCTATGGGCACCTGCACAACCTATTTCCAGATGCACCAGTAAACTTCGAAAAAGATGGGACAAAATATATTTGCACAGCGTGTGATTTTCTTAACTTTGAACCAGTAAAGCTGTTATAATATTCTTATTAGAAGGGGCCAAAAGATCTACCCCGCGCTTTAAAAAATCTGCAACCTTCTTGGTAAGTTCTTCCCTTCCAAAAAAGCGGTGATACTCCACCAAAACATCCAATAAAGCAACAAGAGCACTTTCCTCATTAACTTTATGAACTAATGTAGAAAAAAGATCGACAAAGAGCTCCTTTTGATGATGCTCAATCAAATAAAATAGAAAAGGTAGGGAAAGGGTTAAGTTTACCTCTTCTTGCAATGATTCACATAAAAACTCTGTTAAACGCAGCCTCTCTTCCACAAAGTCTAGCGGCAAAGATTTAAGCTGTAAAAACTGCAACGCTCTTTTTTCTTTCACATAAGGGAGAAAATGATCTAACAAATCCATTGCCCGATCTTCTACTCCCACTTCGCATTTACTATCGATATAAGTATAGATCACACTTTCTAAATCATGAGCCACATACAAGCAAAATCTCTCGAAAATTGATTCAGGAGGAGTCTCATCAATACAATTACTCTCCAAGATCTCCACTACCTGCTCAAAAGCATCTAAAATCCTTTCATCATCCTTGTTTTTTTCATACTCCGCAATCCTTCGATCAAGTGCATCAGCAAAAATAGAGATAGATTCTCGATCAGGTAACAAGCGCTTCCACAACTCAAACACGAGCAAATAAAGCTTATTTTTTTCTTCGCTCTCTTTTGGTTCTAACGATGTTACCATTTCTTCTGGGGAATCAAAAGATACGCAGTAGGATAAAAAGCTCTCCTTATCAAACAGATAATGAAGGGATTGAATAGCAGCAAACAAATCATCCATTGCAACAACCGCATAATCCATATACTCCCAAGGCTGCGCATCTACCTTTAGACCTCTTTGTGATTGCAACAGCAACAAATTATAATAAGCACGACCAGAAAAAAGCATTTCCCTCAGCAAAATAGATTACACTACCCTCAGGTGTAAAGGATTTTATGATTTCTTTCAATGTTAATCTCGATTATTATGAATGCAATGAACATAATCAAGAAAAGACACTCCTTTGTTTTATTTGAAGTACTACTTTCTTTACTGCTCATAACCATGAGCATTTTACCCTTTTCCTCCTATCCCTACCGCATCTATAAAAAAGAATTTTCCCTCCTCAAAAAAATGACCATGGAGCCCTACTTCACAAGAAGTTTTGAGGAAGCCTATAAAAAAAAGGATAACCCCATACTAGAGGATATTCCTACCCTTTTTGGAGAAAAAGATACCTTAATAATCAAAAGATTGGCTACAATCTCCAAAAGACAAGACGACTCGCATAAAAAAAGTCTTACAGAAGTACAAATTACCCTTTCTGCGGGCCATGCTAAGTTAACAAGAACAAAATATTATTTGGATGGCGATAAATGAAATATAAACCTTTTCTTTTACAAAATAAAGCAAGAGGATCCTTTGTACTGGTACACATTGATACCGATAAGGTAAAAACGATGAAGCCTATGTACGACTCCTTCCAAACAATTACAACCACCCCCAACTCCCCTCTTAAAAATCTGACCATCAGCCAAAACAAATGATTAGACGATCTCACCCTTTCTCCATTCTAGAAATCATCATCGCCACCTTCTTATTCTCTATCGTCCTAGGGACCACCTCCTCCCTTTTCTTCCGCTATCAAAAACTTAGCGCTAAACTAGAAAGCTTCCGCCCAAAAGTACTGGAACGCACCCTCTTCTATGAAAAGTTTTTAGAAATGTCTTTGACCATCAGAGAAGAGTCTCTCCAAGAAGATCATACTATGTACGAAAATCTCCTCACCTTTAAATATAATAATGCTTATAAGCAAAATCCTGGGGTAGCGGGGGAATGCACCTGTAAGCTCTATAAAGATGAAAACAATCACCTTATCTATCACATCACTAATAGCAAAGGACAAGAAGCCAAGCGTATCTTCTTACAAGACATTAGCCGATTCAAAGCAACATGGAAAAAAAGGCACCTGGAACTCCATTTCAAAGATCTTCAAGGAAGGGAGTTTTCCTACCTCTTTCTCCTTTCTAAGCAGAAGGGGGGAAAGTGAATTTCTTATTCCTTACCACCTTATTAATCCTCCTCTTTACCTTAGTTTCTTCCTCCATGGGTACTTCCATCAAAACTACCACCGTTGCCTATAAAATTTTGGATGATGAAGTAAGCTCCCTTATAAAAGCTCAAAATGCAGACGAAGAACAAAAATATAAAAAGTCCAAAGAAGTAAGCAATACGGAAGAAGACATAGACTCTCGTAGCAAAAGTAGAAAAGAAAAAATGAAGTTTCAATTTCGCAAGGGTTGCAACGGGGTAAACAGCATGCTCAACCTCTACCCCCTCCTCTCCTCCGATTTTACCAATGCACAAAAACAAGAGTTGGAAAAGGTATTTATTCGATTGCTCATTGAGCTCTATCAAAAAGAGATAGAAGATATTGAAAGGCTCGCAAAAGAAATCCTCAAAGGTTTTTACAAAGAAAAAGACCTCTCCACTATCGCTTTTAACACCACAGATGATAGGCAAAAGTTTTTCCAAATTTGGAACAGAGAAAGCAAATCCATCACCCAATATGTAACAGTTCAAGAACATGTTAGTATGCATAAAATCTGCATGCCAGGCGCCTCAAAGCCTCTACTCACCGCATTTTTAGGAAAAAAGAAAGTAGAAAAAATACGAGCAATAGAAAAAGCAGCCTATTATGCAGGAGAAAAGCCCAGCAGGGTAAAAGAAAAAGAAGCTAAAGAGCTCTTAACCCCTTTGCAGCTGGATCTGTCACGTTTTCAATATAGCAATAAAAGCAATGGAATAAAATATCTTGCTACAGGAAAAGGTACCATTATTATTATGGGTGCACCAAAGTCTTCTGATCGGAAGTAACAAGCCTCGGCAACAGCAAGTGCATAGTAGTAGATAGACCAGGTACAGAGGTAGCATAAATTTTTCCCCCATGCTTTTCTACAATCAACTTCACAATAGATAAGCCCAGCCCAGCGCCACCAAGTTTTCTACAATGAGCCTTATCCACCGTATAGAATCGTTCAAAGATCTTCTCCAAATCCTTCTCAGGGATGCCAATACCTCGATCCTGTACCTCAATCGAAATCTCCTTCTCCCTCGTCTCTACCGTAACCGTAATCAACTTCTCATCACGAGAATATTTAATAGCATTCTTAAACAAGTTGGTAAGGACAAGCTCAATTAAGTCATTATCCACAAAAGCTTTTGCCTCTTCCTCTTCCCTTAAATGCTCAATACTCACCTCAGGATAGATAGAAATCACTTGATAACTCACATCCTCAATAAGTTGATGGATATCTACCTCAGAGAAATTATCGGTATTACAATGCTCCAAATCAGTAAGGCGCAGCAAATGATTAACCAGATGCTCCATCCGCTCACAATTAGCAAAGACCTTCTTCAAAATCTCTGTACGCATCGGCTCCTCAATCATATCAGATTGAAGTAAAAGCTCCGTATACCCTTTGATTATCGTAATAGGCGTTCGAAGTTCATGAGAAGCATTTCCAACAAACTCTTTACCCATATTCAAGATCTTCTCCTCATGAGAAGCATCTTTAATCACAATCAATTTTTCCGGCACTCCCTCTATCGGGACTATCTCAATCGCAATAGCCTTTTCCATATGCGTAGTAGATCCCATAATCTTTTGCTCAGCCAACATCTCCTCTATTTCTGATAAAATAGGGCCATCGGCTACATGAAGTAAAGAAAATTTGGAAATATCACCAGGGATTTTTAGGAAAGAGTGGACCGCCTCTGTAAGCACTTCAATACGCCCAGATGGGAAATAAAGCAAAATGCCCTCATCCAAATGAGGAGCAATAGCTCGTAGGATCCTTTTATTTTTAAACCACATATTCTTCAGAAAAGAGAATAACAAATTTTCTATTTAGTAGGAAGCTCCGACATAGGAAGAAATAAAAATAACCTATACTCAATGAACAAGTGTTTTTGAAGATTCCCCTTCCACCTCCTGCACATAGGTAGGAACAGCATATCCAGGCATACAATCGCGCAACGCACGAATGAGATTACGTCCCTCATCTTTAGAAGTTTCAAAGTGCATAGCCCCTTTCACCTGATCAAACTGGTGCAAATAATAGGGAATGACTCCCCTCTTCACCAAGCGCATAAACAAATTATAAAGTACAGATTTTGAGTTGTTTACACCCCTTAACAAGACTGTCTGAGTAAGAACAGGTATACCAAGAAGTTGTATTCCCTTCAAAGCTTCAAAAATATCTTCGTCCAACTCCTCCACATGGTTCACGTGCAAGACAAAGACCACCTGCATACTGGTCTTCTCAAAAATATCTAAAAGTCCCCTCGTCACCCTCTCCGGAATTCCCACCAAAAATCTCGTATGGATACGGACAATCTCCACATGATCCATCGCCTCCAGCGATAAAAAAATATCTTTCAACGCCTTATCAGAAAGAGATAAAGGATCGCCGCCACTTAAAATTACTTCCCTAATAGAAGAATCCTTTCCAATAGCATGCAGCGCATCCTCCACCCCCTGCGTGTAAGGATAATTTTGACGGAAGCAATACCTACAATGCATAGCACAGGCAGAAGTAGTAAGTAAAAGCGCCCGCCCCTCATACTTATGCAGCAAAGAATCACAGCGCATAGCCGCCCCATCACCCACAGGATCCAAAGCCCCACCATCCTCTTCACCCTCCAAATCTAACGGCAAAAATTGCAAAGCAAGCGCTCCCACCAAAGAACCCTTCTCCATCTTCATCGCTATCCGATAAGGGACATGTAAAGGAAAATCTTTACGATCCAACAACCTCCCCCTATCCTCCTCCGTCAACTCCAAAAAGTCTGCAAGCTTCTCCATACTCGTAAATGTACGTCTCTGTTCTCTTCGCCATTTTTCCATGCAAAAAGTCTACCATACTTGAAAATTGAAGCCTAGTGGGGTTAGGTTACACGTTCAATTAAATATCGATTGTAACAGTGTCAAAGTCCCGAGCTTAAAATATGTTAAAGGAGGGCAATATCAATGAGATATGACCCCCTTTAACATATTTTAATCTCGAGAACTTTTACGATAGTTAAAATCGATATTTAATTGAACGTGTAACCTAACCCCACCAAAGGGTAATAACCCTTTGGAAACCCTTCTTTGATTTTTTTGTACAACAAAAAAATAAACCAAAGGTTTCTTAAGGATCTTGATCCTTGAGCGGGGTCTTAGGGGCAGAGCCCCTATATAAGAACTTTTTCAAGGGATTTGCGAGTAACTTGGGCGCCGAGAGCTTTGAGCTTTCCATCAAGATCTTCGTAGCCACGATCGAGGAAGTGGAGGTTGGTGATTTTAGAGGTACCTTCTGCGATGAGGGCAGCCATAACGTAGGCAAAGCCTGCACGGAGGTCTGGGATGGCAATATCTTTGGCATGAAGTTTTGCTCTACCATGGATAACGATGGAGTGAGCATGATTTTGAAGGGCAAAACGGCAAGGTTTTCTTCCTAGGCATTTGGTAAAAAAATCTACCTGTGCACCCATTTCTTTAAGAGTATGTATATACCCAAAACGTGATTCATATACTGTCTCGTGTACTACAGAAGAGCTATCCGCTACCATCAAAAGGAGAGAGAAAGGCTGCTGCCAATCGGTCATAAAACCTGGGTGTACATCTGTCTCAATATGCGCCCCGCCCCTTAAAGATCCCTCTGAGTAAAACTCTATCCCATCTTTTTCTACACGGAACTTCCCACCAATTTCTCGTACCTGGTTGAGGAAATTCACCATATGCTCTTGCACAGCACCTCTTACAAACACTCGCCCTTTAGTTGCTATCGCTGCCATACCAAACGATGCCGCTACTATCCTATCAGGTATTACATGATGCTCACATGGGTAAAAAACTTTTGTCTCTTCAATATGAATCGTTCTATCGACATCGACATATATCGATACCCCACATTTTTGAAGGAACAAGATCAAATCTAAAATTTCGCATTCGGTTGCAGCATTTTTAATTACGGTACGCCCTTTTGCTCGGCATGCTGCTAAGATCGTATTTTCGGTAGCACCAACCGATGGGTAGGCAAGCTCTATCACTTGTCCAGTAAGCCCATTTGGGGCGCTGGCAAGGTAAATGCTCTCCTCTCCTATCTTTCTATATTCTATCTCCGCACCAAGCGCCTGTAACGAAGCCATATGAAAATCAACAGGACGCTTCCCAATATGACAACCGCCAACTGTTGGTACTACAATCTCCTCCTTCACTCTACCTAACAATGCTCCTATCAATAAAATAGGAATACGATTGGCACCAGAAAAACGTTGAGGGATTTTTCTTGTTTTGATCTCTTTGGTGATCACTTCAAGATAGTGCTTTTCTCTATCCCAATGCACCTCCATCCCTATCTCTTTACAAAGCTCTAGGGTGATCTCTACTTCTGAAATATTTGGAACGTTGGTAAAGATACATTTCTTATCAGATAGCAAGGAGGCGACAATCATTTTCGTAACAGCATTCTTTGCTCCTGTCACTACCACTTCCCCTTTTAGAGGAACTCCGCCTTTTATTTCCAAATAATCTAAGTTCATACATCTCTATGGTATGAAATATTGGCA